>CAJWCA010000138.1 GCA_913020395.1 uncultured Cellvibrionales bacterium
GTGGCCAGACTTTTCAAGGAGGAATACAGTGTCGTTGTTTTACCCGAACCCGTGGGGCCTGTAACCAATACAATACCATGGGGCCGCTCAACCATATCTTGCCAGCGTTTATAATCATCGCCCGTCAAACCCAGCTCACTGAAACTGCGAAGCAAGACATCGGGGTCAAATATCCGCATCACCAGCTTCTCACCAAAGGCCGTGGGCAGGGTCGATAGTCGCAGCTCAACCTCGCTGCCATCCGCTCGCTTGGTTTTAATCCTGCCGTCTTGGGGTTTTCTCTTTTCAGCCACGTTCATTCGACCCAGCACCTTGATCCGGCTGGTGACGGCGGTTGCGACCTGGATGGGCAGCTCGTAGACCGGGTGAAGTACACCATCGATACGAAAGCGCATTTTCCCGAGCTCTCGGCGTGGCTCTATGTGGATGTCACTGGCACGCTGATCAAAGGCATACTGGAGCAACCAATCGACGATATTCACAATGTGCTGATCATTGGCCTCCGGGTCTTTCAAAGTACCCAATTCAAGCAGTTGCTCAAAATTGGTTGCCGCCGAACTGGCCTTGAGACCGGTGGCGCCACTGATCGATTTGGCCAAGGTATAGAATTCAACCTGATGTCGCTCGATATCTGCAGGGTCTGCAACCACTCGCCGAACCGCACGGCGGGCAACGTGCTCCAACTGAGGTTCCCAGCCCGTGATAAATGGCTGAGAACAGGCCACAACCACCTCGTCGGGGCTCACTTCGACACACAAGATATTGTGGCGTTTGGCAAAGGCGAAAGACATGACGGACGTTACGGCTGTCACATCGATTTTAAGAGGGTCTATATAATAGACAGGTAAACCACTTTTCTGGGAAAGCCACTCGGTCAGTGCAACTCCATCGAGCATTTTACCCGGGCGTTTGAGATCTTCCAGTTGCTGCAGCGCGATATAAGACAGGGGGTGCATAAGCGCCTGTTCTTTGGTGCGAGTGGTCCCTGATAAGACATTGGCGTCAGACTGACTGATATGGCCATCGGCGACGAGATCATAGAGAACATTGCGCAAATCCAAAATGCGCTCACTTGCCGCTGCAGTTGCCATACTTAGTCCTTGTAGTTTATGCCTGGAATCCATGGAAATTGTATCTCGAATCTCCGCACAACAACACTAATTACAGGGTTATTACGATACGAATAAACCCCTCGAACAGTTTTCTCTGTCGAGAGGGTGACGGGAGTCTCACTTGCCCATATACTGCGCCCTTCTATCGCGAAAGGGCCCTGTTATGGCTATATCCAGTCCGTTTTCAAAAATGTTTGGCAGCTCGCCAATCAAACCGATGCAAGAACATATGAAAGTAGCCCGCGATACGGCGGCTCAGCTCATACCCTTTTTTGAAGCCGCTATCGCCGACGATTGGGTAAAAGCGGACAAGATTCAGCAGAAAATAGCAGAACTTGAAAACGATGCCGATAAACTGAAAAAAGCCCTTCGCCTGCAACTGCCCAAAAGCCTCTTTTTGCCGGTGCCGCGCTCAGACCTGTTGCAACTGCTGTCTATGCAGGATCGTATCCCGAATCGCGCCAAGGATATTGCCGGCATTATGCTGGGCCGCGAGATGGGTTTTCCGAAACCGCTGCAAAAACCCATGTTAGGTTTTGTCACCGCCGCCGTCGCCACCAGCGAACAAGCTCTCAAAGCCATTAACGAACTGGATGAACTGCTGGAAGCCGGATTCAGCGGCAGAGAGTTAAAGATTGTTGAGAAATTAATCAAAGAACTCGATTCTCTGGAAAACAAAACCGACAAATTACAAATTAAAATACGGGCCACCCTGTTCAAGCTGGAAGCAGACTTGCCGCCTGTTGATGTCATGTTTTTATATCGGATCTTTGAGTGGGTAGGCGACCTTGCAGATCGCTCTCAGGCGGTAGGTAGTCGTCTTCAGATGCTGTTAGCTCGCTGACGAACCCGTAAAGATAACAATTAAGAGTAGAGAAGTATGAGCATAATTGCAGAGTATGGCCCGATACTGTTGATCATGGCCTGTGTTTTTGGTGTTTTTATGGCTTGGGGCGTCGGCGCCAATGATGTTGCTAATGCCATGGGCACATCCGTGGGATCCGGCGCATTGACCGTCAAACAAGCGATCCTCATTGCCATGATTTTTGAGTTTGCGGGGGCTTATCTCGCGGGTGGCGAAGTGACCTCCACCATCCGCAAAGGCATTATTGACCCTGGAATATTCACCGATACACCAGAGCTTCTGGTCTATGGCATGTTGTCCGCTCTTCTGGCGGCCGGCACATGGCTATTGGTTGCCAGCACTCTCGGTTGGCCCGTCTCTACAACCCACTCCATTGTAGGTGCCATCGTGGGTTTTGCTGCGGTTGGTATCTCGGTCGACGCGGTGGCCTGGGGCAAAGTGGGCACAATTGTGATGAGCTGGGTGGTGTCTCCTGTACTTGCAGGCACTATGTCCTTTGGTCTGTTCCGTTCCGTACAATGGTTAATTTTAAATAAACCAGACCCCTTTGAACAAGCCAAGCGCTTCATTCCAGTTTACATGTTTTTGGTCGGGTTCCTTATCGCGATGGTAACCATTCTTAAAGGCTTGAAACACGTCTTTAAAGATATTGGTTTTATTGTCAGCTTTGTCGATGCCATCATGATTGCCGCCGCTGTGGGTATACTGGTAGCGCTCATTGGCAACTATTTCCTCGGACGAATCCAGAAAGATGAAAAGGCTGAAGTTAACAATCGCTTTGCCAACGTAGAACGGGTATTTGCGGTACTCATGGTCTTTACGGCCTGCGCAATGGCCTTTGCCCACGGCTCAAACGATGTTGCCAATGCTGTTGGCCCAATGGCCGCTGTGATTAGCATCATCAATACTGGCACCGTGACTGCAAAATCAGCCATGCCCGCTTGGGTATTGTTGCTAGGTGGCGCGGGTATCGTGGTCGGTCTTGCCACTTATGGTGTCAAAGTAATGGCCACCATCGGCAAGAGAATTACCGAGCTGACACCCAGCCGCGGTTTTGCTGCGGAGCTTGGCGCCGCGGCTACTGTTGTATTCGCCTCGGGTACAGGCTTACCGATTTCAACCACGCACACCCTGGTGGGCGCAGTGCTGGGTGTGGGCATGGCCCGCGGTATCGGTGCGCTAAACTTGCGTGTGATCAGCACAATCTTCATGTCTTGGATCGTGACCCTGCCTGCAGGAGCTGGTCTGGCTATTATTTTCTTCTTCTTGTTCAAAGGCATTTTTTCAGCCTAGACACTGCACTCACAGATCATCCTCTCACAGGGACGGAGAGGGTCTTGCCACAAATCGACTTAGTGCTATACCCCGCTACATCCTTTCGGCACAATAGAAGCCACTTTGTATCAGGATAGTGTGTTATGGCCTCTTTGGATTATCGCTCCCAACTCACGCAACTTGTGGCAGCAGCCTCCGTCAGCTGTGCCACCCCTCGCTACGACATGGGTAATATTGAAGTCATCAACCTATTGGCAGAATGGCTGCGGGATTTAGACTTTCAAATCGAAATAATCCCCATTGCCAATACCACCGATAAAGCCAATTTGATTGCGACCCGTGGCACGGGACCCGGCGGCCTGGTGCTGTCCGGCCACGCTGATACCGTCCCCTATGACGCCGACCGCTGGCAGCAAGACCCCCTGAGCCTGACTGAAAAAGACAATCGACTCTACGGCTTGGGCGCCACCGATATGAAGGGCTTCTTCCCGGCTGCTATTGCCGCCGCCGAAGCGTTTAAAGACCAGGCTCTGAAGCAACCTCTCATTATTCTGGCGACAGCTGACGAAGAGAGCTCTATGAGTGGCGCCCGGGCCTTGGCGGAAATGGGAGCTCCGCTGGCACGTTATGCAGTCGTTGGAGAACCTACCGGCCTGCGACCCATCCGGATGCACAAAGGCATTATGATGGAAGCCGTGCATGTGAGGGGCAACGCGGGTCACTCGTCAAATCCGGCACTGGGCAACAATGCACTGGAAACCATGAATGCAGTCATGGGGGAATTGCTCACTTTCCGCCATGAACTACAACAGCGTTATCAAAATCCAGGTTTTGACGTTAATGTACCCACTCTCAACCTCGGCTGCATACACGGTGGTGACAATCCCAATAGAATTTGTGGCCAATGCGAATTACATTTTGACCTCAGGCCACTGCCCGGCATGGACAATGAAGAACTCCACCAAAGCATTGCCCGGAGAATCCAACCTCTGGCGGAACTTCACGGCTGCGATGTCACCCTATCGTCTCTATTTGGAGGAGCGCCCGCCTTCGAACAGGAAGCAACCTCACCCTTAATACAGGCCTGTGAAAAATTAACGGGCCATGTTTCTTCCAGTGTTGCATTTGCAACAGAAGCACCTTTCCTGCAGTCACTGGGAATGGAAACCGTGGTTATGGGGCCGGGATCCATCGATCAGGCCCACCAACCCGATGAATTTATCCCTCTTGACCAGATAAACCCGGCAATAGAAATATTAAAGTCGCTCATCAGACAGTTTTGTTTATAAGCTTTTATCGGTAAGCTTGTGTTTTTAAGCACACACTGAGAACACACGTGAGTCACAGCACCCAGGATTACGTTAAGTGGTTTAGGCAAGCATCTCCCTACATCAATGCTTTCAGAGGCAAGACCTTTGTCATCATGTTGCCAGGGGACGCCATCCAGCATGCCAATTTCGCCACCATTATTCACGACCTGGCGCTGCTCAATAGCCTGGGCGTTAGGCTTGTGATTGTTCACGGCGCTCGCCCCCAGATTGAAGCACGATTAACATCACGCGCTACTGACAGTATTTTTCATCGGGGGCTGAGGGTAACCGAAGCCGACGATATTCCCCTTATCGCACAGGCGGTGGGCGAAGCCCGAGTGAGCATAGAAGCCGCTCTTTCTACCGGTCTGCCTAACTCCCCTATGCACGGCGCTCACCTGAGGGTTAGCTCTGGGAACTACATTATTGCTAAACCCCAAGGGGTTATCGACGGTGTCGACCTAATGCATACGGGAAAAGTCAGACGTGTGGATACCAATGGTCTCACGACATCACTGCAAAACGGTGACATCGCCCTGGTATCTCCTCTGGGTTATTCTCCAACCGGCGAAATATTCAACCTTTCCTATGCCGATGTTGCGACACAAATTGCCATCAGCCTTCAGGCGGAAAAACTCATTTGCTTCACTGAAAGTGAAGGCCTGGTCGACAATGACAGACAACTCAGACGGCAGCTAACTCTGGATACCTGCACGCAGCAGATTGCCCAGCTGGAAAATAACCCGGCAAAGGGTATGCGACTGGCCCTTACAGCCTGTCTGCAAGCCTGCCAACAGGGTATTCCCAGGGGGCAAATTGTCTCCTTTACGGAAGATGGCGCCCTGCTAAAAGAGCTGTTCACTCGGGACGGCGCAGGCACCATGGTCTATGCCGATATCTATGAACAAACCCGCTCTGCCTGCATCGACGATGTGGGGGGCATTTTGGAATTGCTTGCGCCCCTGGAAGCAGAAGGCGTGTTGGTTCGGCGTTCAAGGGAAGTGCTTGAAACCGAGATTGACCGGTTTGTGGTGATGGAGAAAGACAATACCGTCATTGCTTGTGCAGGGCTCTACCCGTTTGGGGATGACATCGCAGAACTTGCCTGTGTGGCAACACACACAGACTACCGCAAGGGCGGAAGGGCAGCAAAGCTGCTCTCTCACCTGGAAGAGGCAGCCAAAGAGGAAGGCATTAAACAGCTTTTTGTATTAACGACACAAACCGCCCATTGGTTTGCGGAACAAGGCTTCGTTTTGGGCAAATTGGAGCAATTACCTGACCAGAAGCAAGACCTCTATAACTTCCAACGCAACTCCAAGATATATTTCAAGCAGATACCTTAGTATGAAGGTGACGACCCGTCGTTAGCCTCCCCATATTCTGGTATGCTTTGCGCCCCAGATTTTAATCCTACGCAGAGGAAACACTATGCCTGCCTATCGTTCAAAAACCTCCACAGCCGGCCGCAATATGGCCGGTGCCCGGGCCCTGTGGCGTGCAACCGGCATGAAAGACGACGACTTTCAAAAGCCGATTATAGCCATCTCAAATTCCTTCACCCAATTTGTGCCCGGTCACGTTCACCTGAAAGACCTGGGGCAACTGGTGGCCCGTGAAATTGAAAAAGCAGGCGGTGTGGCAAAAGAATTTAATACTATTGCCGTGGACGATGGCATCGCAATGGGCCACGATGGCATGCTCTATAGCTTGCCCTCTCGCGATATTATTGCCGACTCAGTTGAATATATGGTCAATGCGCACTGCGCAGATGCCCTGGTGTGTATTTCCAATTGTGACAAGATCACACCCGGCATGCTCAATGCGGCCATGCGTTTAAACATTCCGGTTATTTTTGTCTCCGGTGGCCCAATGGAAGCCGGCAAAACCAAATTGCAGGAACACAAACTCGACCTGGTTGACGCAATGGTTATTGCCGTTGACGATACTGCATCAGACGAAAAAGTTGCGGAGTTTGAACGCAGCGCCTGCCCAACCTGCGGCTCCTGCTCAGGTATGTTTACCGCCAACTCCATGAACTGCCTGACTGAAGCACTGGGTTTGTCGTTACCCGGCAATGGCTCAACTCTGGCAACTCACGCCGATCGGGAACATTTGTTTTTAGAAGCGGGTCGACGGATTGTCGAAATCACAAAACGTCACTACGAGCAGGATGATTATTCAGTACTTCCTCGCAGTATTGCGAACGTCAGTGCATTCGAAAATGCCATGTCACTAGACATCGCAATGGGCGGGTCAACAAATACAATACTCCATCTGCTGGCAGCCGCCCAGGAAGGCGAAATTGATTTTACCATGGAGGACATTGATGCCCTGTCGCGGAAGATTCCTCAGCTTTGTAAAGTTGCCCCCAATACCCCCAAATATCATATGGAAGATGTACATCGTGCGGGCGGTGTTTTTGGCATACTGGGCGAGCTCAATCGTGCCGGGTTGCTTCGCGCAGAACTCCCAACGATACACAGCGCCACCATGCAAGAAGCTCTCGACAAGTGGGATATCATGGTGACAAAAGAAGAATCAGTTGTCCGCTTCTATAAAGCCGGGCCCGGAGGAATACCGACACAAACAGCGTTTAGTCAGAGCACCCGCTGGCCCAGTTTGGACCGCGATAGGGACGAAGGCTGTATACGAAGAATAGAAAGCGCCTTCAGTCTTGAAGGTGGACTGGCTGTTTTGACGGGCAATATTGCCGTCGATGGCTGTGTGGTTAAAACCTCCGGGGTAGACGAAAGCATCTGGGTCTTTGAAGGCAAAGCCTATGTTGTGGAAAGTCAGGATGATGCCGTACAAGATATTCTTGATGGCAAAGTCAAAGAAGGTGATGTTGTTGTAATCCGCTACGAAGGTCCCAAAGGTGGCCCGGGAATGCAGGAAATGCTCTACCCTACCAGTTATCTCAAGTCTAAAGGTCTTGGTAAAGCCTGTGCACTTTTAACTGATGGTCGTTTTTCCGGAGGAACATCTGGCCTCTCAATTGGACACGTATCACCCGAAGCAGCTGCAGGTGGAGCGATTGGCCTTGTCGAACACGGAGATATTATCAAAATTGATATCCCCAACCGATCGATCAATGTCGATGTTTCAGATACTGAGATGAACGAAAGGCGTCTAGCCAGAGAAGCCAAGGGTTGGAAACCAGCGGCACCAAGACCTCGCAAGGTGACAGCCTCTCTCAAGGCTTACGCGATGCTCGCAACCAGTGCCGACAAAGGCGCGGTTAGGGACTTGTCAAAGCTGGACTAAACAGCCAGACAAATTCCAGGCAAAAAAAAGAGCTGAAAATCAGCTCTTTTTTTTGTTTTAAGCGAAAGATTATATCTGCAGGGATTTGACCCGCTTAATTTCACTTTCACAGTAAACAATCCACTGCTGTGCAAACTTACGGCTGCGTTTGTCTTTCAAAGCACTCTTGAAAGAACTTACACACTTACCGTAACGCTTCAGGTTGGCATTCGCCATACCCTGCACAACATAGAGCTGATCGGGGCGCTTGATCTCACCACGTTTATGCGCTTTGTCTGCAGTGCTTAAAGCTTTTTTGTAGTTATCGCTGTCGAGGTAAATACCCGCCAAACGTGCGTACAAATCACCTTTCTTAGATTTGGCTGCCGCCTTTTCCATGACAGGAATAGACTTTTTAATTTCCTGCGCAAGACGCCAGGCAGTTGCGAGCAGCTCAAGGTTTTTGGAGGTATCTTCAATAACCTTGTCTTTAATGCCTTTCTCAACCACTACCGCAGCTTTATAGGGGTATTCTTCACCAAGATAAAGGTATGCCAGGTTCAGCATTTCTTTTTCTTTGTTCAAAGCACCCATAAGGCGAACGCCGTCCAGCATGTGCAGCTGATCTTTTTCACGTTCTACAGCACCATACATACCAGAGAGTTGCTTAAAGTATGTTGGTTTTGGATAGTGACGAACCATTTTCTCAAGAATCTTGATAACGGTTTTGTTGTCACCTTGGTCATAATACAAAGCACGTTGCAGTGAGTACCAGTTTTCCTTGGGTACCTTGCCTCTGTCTTCGTAATTCTTGACGGCGATGTTGACGTTAACCAACGCGTCCTTCATTTCTTCTATCGAATAATATGCCTGGCCCAATAGAATATAAGCATCTGCACCAACGATTGGCGACAGATCCATCCACTTTTTCAGGTTAACAATAGCGTTTCGATAATCTTCAACAACAAAGTACAACTGAGCAATGGTATAAAGCGTGCCCACTTCCAATCCCTGGGGAATGTCGGGGCTCTGCGCTACCACTAACTTGTAGTAACGAATCGCTTCTTTGTAGTTTTCAAGCGAGTAGTAAACAAAACCAAAGTAGTTATATAACTGTGCCAATTCGTAGCGATTCCATTTTCCGGTGTCGCGTTGAATATCCTTGAGCTCTTTCAAAGCCTCAGGGAAATTAGCCTTTGGTGTGGGTTTACCTTCAACTTCTTCCGGGCTGGTTAGCTCTTGCACTACAGCAAGTTTCTTAAATACTTTTTCACGCAAAGCAGGTGTTTTACGTGTCTTGTATTTGGGCTTTTCCGCCTCGGCCTCGGCTTCTGCTGCGTAAACAACTCCTGACTGGAAACTGTCTTGCGCAATAGCCTGCATCATCACATTGGTGATGGTTGGCGCCAACGCTAGTGGCGCCGCCAACAACATATGCCTGACGAGCTTTGTAACTGCCGCCGTCACTTTCATAGTCTTTCCCGTCATTTATTTCGCGATAGCAAAGGTGATTTTGTTACGTACACCCGGCACTTCAACCGGATCACCGTCGATTACTCTCGGCTTGTACTTAAACTTAAGTGCTGCCTTCGTTGCGGCTCTGTTGAATACGTTTTTGGGGTCTGCTTCTACAACAATGGGGTCGCGAACGGCGCCACTCTTGGTCACAGTAAACTCAACGATAACGTATCCTTCAATGCCACGTGACAAAGCACGGCGCGGATAAACCGGCTGTACCTTAACGATGGGCAAGTACTCTCCGTCCGATGAAAAACCACCGATGCCGCCAACTTTCAGATTAGCCGCAACTTTAGGTGCAGACATGTTGAGCGCATCTGGCGATATATCAGGCGTATCAAACTCAGGCTCTGGCATATCGGGTGGCGGCTCGTCTGGCTCATCCGGCTTCTCTGGTTTCTCGGTATCGTACTGGGTTTCAATTTCACGCTCTGGCATGTGAATGTCAGCAACCTTACTTTCTTCACCTTCTTCCGGAGCGACCATATTCGCTGCAATCAGCGAGTGCATCAAAAACAACAGGCCAAAGGTTGTGGCGATAGCCAACAACCCCGACACAATGACTCTTGCAAAATTCATAGCGCCCTACTTTCTCTCAGTAGCCACAGCAACATTGGTAACTCCAGCTTCACGTGCCGCATTGGTCACGATAGCCATTGTTTCAATATTTGCCTTGTCATCTGCCTGAATAACCAAAGTTCCCTTTGGATTTTCAGCATGCAGACGCTCGATTGTAGATTTCACCGCGCGCTCATCAATTTGATGTTTATCAATCCAAATTTCATTTTCGGATGTGACAGCCACCAAGATGTTCGCTTTTTTCTTTGGTTCTGCGGTGGACGCTTCAGGACGATTCACTTCGATACCTGCCTCTTTAATAAAAGAGGCGGTTACGATGAAGAAGATCAACATGATAAATACCACGTCCAGCATAGGCGTTAAATCAATGGCCCCTGTTTCTTCTTCAGATTTTTGCGGTTTCCTACTCATGGCTAATCTCTTAAACCAATAAATTCAGTAGCGATGTTCAGCCTTAGTGGTCCATTGTCAAATGGTCTGCAAACAGCTGATTTTCACGTTCCGCAGTACGGCTGATCCAGGTGTTACCAAATACGCCTGACAGTGCTGCAACCATACCCGCCATAGTCGGGATTGTTGCGCGGCTTACACCGCTTGCCATCGATTTAGCGTCACCGCCGCCGGTTACTGCTAATACGTTAAACACCTCGATCATACCTGTCACTGTGCCTAGCAGGCCCAGTAGCGGACATAGAGCAACCAGAGTTGCAACCATGTCCATATTGGTATTGATCTTCTCACTAACGCGAGAAATCATGGCGTAACGTACTTGGTGGGCATTCCAGGATTTGCGTTCTTTCCGCGCTTCCCAAGCATCCAAAGACACTTGCAGGTCCCTTTTCAGGGCACCTTTGTAATACCACACCCGTTCAAAAATCAGAGTCCACATGACAAAGGTCAGGAAGGAAATGTACTTAAGTACAGGCCCGCCCTGAGCCACAAAGGCGTCAATGGCTGCGAGAGCTTCCATTAATGCCAGCATGCCTTATCTCCTATTTACCCTCAGCGTTTTCAGCAATGATGCCAGCGCTCTGCTCGTCCAGTACATGGAGAACACGCTTAGCCTTGCCGTTAACGAGGGTGTGCATCAGAACAGTTGGGATGGCTACAACCAGACCCAGTACTGTCGTTACCAGCGCACCAGAGATACCGCCGGCCATTGCCTTAGGATCGCCCGCACCAAAGATGGTGATTGCCTGGAAGGTGATAATCATACCGGTCACCGTACCCAACAGACCCAGCAGCGGTGCAACCGCGGCGATGATCTTGAGCAGGTTCAAGCCTGATTCAATTGCTGGACGCTCTTTCAAGACAGCTTCTTCAAGCTTCAATTCGAGAGATTCGTTGTCCACGCCGGGATTGTCTTCAGCGATCTTCAACACACGACCCAGTGGGTTGTTGGTGTTGGCTTTCTCAGACTTCAGCTGTGAACTCACTTTGCTGCTAATACCAGCCAGTACAACGAAGCGGAACAGAGCCAGCAACATGGCGAAAACACCGACAGCAGAGATGATGTAGCCAACCAGGCCACCTTGATGCCAACGCTCTTCAATAGAAGGACTGTTGATCAGGGCTGCAAGGAAGGAACCACCAGAAGGACCTGTTGGGTCAGCACCAAAGACGCTGAAGCCACCAGTAGACGCTTCGAGAGCCGAGGCTGCAGACTGGAAGTCTGATGCTGGCTGACGGGT
>CAJWCA010000139.1 GCA_913020395.1 uncultured Cellvibrionales bacterium
AGGGTTGGCTAGCGCTTTTTCAAGAGCGTTCAGCTCACCCGCCAGCAGGGGGCCAGCACAGGCCAGAGGCGCAAACTTTGCAACCCCGTGAGTGGATGCCTGAGCGCGGTGAGCGGTACCAAAAGCATCCATAACAAACACATCACACAAAGCGGCATAGGCTTTTGCCAGTGACGCTTCATTTTTTTTCTCACCGGGATTAAAACGAACGTTTTCAAGCAAAACCAGTGAGGAATCCTCCAGTGAAACGCCCTTCTGCCAATCGCTGATCAGAGGAACCTCTCTACCCAGTAGGTCGCCAAGGTGTTTGGCCACGGGCGCCAAAGAGTACTCTTGCTCAAACTCGCCTTCAGTAGGACGACCCAGGTGCGACATCAGTATGACTTTTGCCCCGGCGTTCAAGGCAAGCTCAATGCTGGGCAAAGAAGCACGAATACGGGCATCGCTGCTAACAACACCCGCCTTCACTGGCACGTTAAGATCCTGCCGAATTAATACTCGCTTACCACTTAAATCTAACTCGGACATCAGCTTTACAGCCATGAGAACTCCTAATTACTGTTTAAATTTTTTGGCCCAGGCGCTTGCTACATCAATCATTCGATTAGCATAACCCCACTCATTATCAAACCAGGTCAATACTTTAATGTGGCGAGTACCCGCCACCCGCGTTTGGCTAGCATCTACAATGCCTGAACGATGATCATGATTAAAATCACAAGAGGCAAGTGGCTCTTCGGTATAACCGAGCACACCCTTAAACTGTGTATCAGCCGCTCGGCGCAATACTTCATTGACGACGTCTGCGTTAATATCCTCTGAAACAACCAGAGATAAGTCGATAGCGGACACATTGACCGTTGGCACTCTCATCGCCTGGGCCGCAAACTTACCTGTCATTTCAGGAAGAATTCGCTCAATGCCCCGGGCAAGCCCTGTATCTACCGGAATTATCGATTGGAACACGCTGCGGGTCTTGCGTAGATCTGTGTGATGGTAGGCGTCGATAACGGGCTGATCATTCATTGCAGAATGAATGGTGGTAATCACCCCACTCTCTACGCCAAACGCCTCGTCGAGGGCCTTGATCACGGGAACACTACAATTGGTGGTACACGAAGCGCTGGAAATAATGGTCTCGCGGCCGGTCAAGGTCTGGTGATTCACGCCATAAACAATCGTCGCATCAATATCCGCTTCGGCGGGCTGGGAAAACAATACACGTTTTCCACCGCGCTCAATATGCTGTTGAGCACTCGACCGGTCACTAAAGGTGCCGGTGCACTCCAAGACAAGGTCTAGGTCTAAGTTGGACCAGGGCAGATCATTCAGTGACGGCAGGTGCAAGACCTGTATTTCATCGCCATTCACTTTCAGGCAATCATCACCCACACTGACGTCACCGGGAAACCGGCCATGAGTGGAGTCATACTTGGTTAAGTGCCCAATCGTTTTACAATCGGCAAGCTCATTGATCGCAACGACCTGAAGCTGGTCGCGAGCACCGGATTCATACAGCGCCCGCAACACTCCCCGGCCTATTCGGCCATAACCATTAATGGCTACCCGCAGGGTCATAAGCTCAGGCCATAACCTCTTTAACAGTATCGACCACGTTTTCCAGAGTAAAACCAAAGTGCTCCATAAGATCGGCAATTGGCGCAGACTCGCCAAAGGTATCCATACCCACTACCGCTCCATCCAGACCAACGTATTTGTACCAAAAGTCTTTATGGCAAGCCTCAACAGCAACACGTGCAAGCACACTGATCGGCAGAACCGACTCTTTATAAGCCGCATCTTGCTTTTCATAAGCTTCAGCACAGGGCATAGAAACAACCCGCACCTGTTTGCCATCTTCACTGAGTTTATTAGCGGCAGCCAGCGCAAGCCCTACTTCTGAACCGGTCGCAATCAAAATCGCTTCGGGTTCACCCGTGCAATCTTTAAGCACATAACCACCCTTGGCAACGTTAGCCAGCTGCTCATCATCACGAGCCATAGGCTCTAACCCTTGGCGAGAGAAGATCAACGCACTGGGGCCGTCCTTACGTTCAATCGCGGACTTCCAACTGACTGCAGACTCTACGGTGTCACAGGGGCGCCAGGTCTCAAGGTTAGGAGTGGCACGCAGAGAAGTAATCTGCTCAACGGGCTGGTGGGTTGGGCCATCTTCACCCAAACCGATAGAGTCATGAGTGTATACAAAGATACTTTGCTGCTTCATTAATGCAGCCATTCTTACCGCATTACGGGCATATTCCATGAACATCAGGAAAGTAGCGCCGTAGTTGATGAAACCACCGTGCAGCGCAATACCATTCATCATGGCACTCATACCAAATTCACGTACACCGTAATAAATGTAGTTACCGCTGGCATCTTCGCGGCTCACGCCCTTGCAGCCCTTCCAAATTGTCAGGTTAGAACCCGCCAGATCCGCAGAGCCACCCAAGAGCTCAGGCAGTAGAGGACCAAAGGCATTGAGAGTATTTTGCGAAGCCTTACGTGAGGCCACTTTTTCCATACCCTGCTGGCAGGCTCTAATATATTCGTCAGCTTTTTCACTAAAGTCAGCAGGCAGCTCACCTTTAACAACACGGCGCTCAAATTCAGCGGCTAATTCAGGGTGTGCTTCGCGGTAGGCTTCGACTTTCTCATTCCACGCTGCTTCGGCGCTATTGCCCCGCTCACCGGCATTCCAGGCCGCTGAAATATCGGCAGGAATTTCAAAAGGAGCATGGGACCAACCCAGCGTCTTGCGGGCCAATTCAATTTCTTCTGCGCCCAGAGGTGCGCCGTGACAATCTTCTTTGCCCTGCTTGTTTGGCGAGCCAAAGCCGATAACTGTTTTACAGCAAATTAAGGTAGGTTTATCTGACTCGGCCCTAGCCGCTTCAATAGCACCTTTGATCGCCGCACTATCGTGGCCATCAATGTTAGGAATGACGTGCCAGCCGTAGGCTTCAAATCGCTTCGGGGTGTCATCGGTAAACCAACCTTCCACTTCTCCATCAATGGAAATACCGTTGTCATCGTAGAAAGCTACCAGCTTGCCTAAACCCAACGTGCCCGCCAAAGAACCCGCTTCGTGGGAGATGCCTTCCATTAAGCAGCCATCACCTAAAAATGCGTAAGTATTGTGATCCACGACGGTGTGACCATCGCGGTTAAACTGGTCAGCCAGGATTTTCTCCGCCAGTGCCATACCTACAGCGTTGGTAATACCCTGACCCAGAGGTCCGGTAGTTGTCTCAATGCCAGGCGCATACCCATATTCAGGGTGGCCTGGGGTTTTTGAATGCATTTGACGGAAGTTCTTAAGCTCTTCGATCGGCAGGTCATAACCACTCAAGTGCAGCAGAGAGTAAATGAGCATCGAACCGTGGCCATTGGACAATACAAAGCGATCCCGGTCAGCCCAATTGGGATTATTCGGGTTGTGCTGCATAAAGTCGTTCCAAAGTACCTCAGCGATATCGGCCATGCCCATGGGCGCGCCCGGGTGACCACTGTTGGCTTTTTGTACGGCATCCATACTTAAGGCTCGGATTGCATTGGCTAGTTCGACGCGAGATGGCATGGGCTCAGGGCTCCTTGGGAAACTCAGTTGGGGGGAAATGAAAACGGGCGCTATTTTCTCCCACCTTGACTGCCTACGTAAAGCACGAAGCACCCGATTTAGAGAGAAAAGTACACTTATATGCAATTCTATATCAAAATATTTTGATATAGCTGCTATCTGCTGCTAGAATCCGTCCATGTTAGCGAATTACACCTCCAACAATGTCGACGCCCTGCCTCAAATGGCGACCTGCCTTAAAGCGGCGGGTGACCCTCTGCGCCTTGAGCTTTTGAGAATTCTGGCTCGCGATTCTTATGGTGTGATGGAACTCAGTCGTATTTTCGATACCAAGCAATCGGGCATGAGCCACCACTTAAAGGTTCTGGCCGCAGCAGGGTGGCTTGCATCAAGGCGCGAAGGTAATTCCATCTTTTATCGCCGAGCCAACCCCTCATCGTCCCCTTCGGGAAAGTCAGCGCTTGCCCGACTGCAGCAGCAACTTTTTGTCTCACTGGATGAAACCCCCATTTCCGATGAAGTCAGCGAGAGAGTTGCCTTGATTCAGGAGGAACGAGCGAACACTTCAAAGCAGTTTTTCGCCGAAAATGTAAGCAAGTTCAGGGAACATCAGGACCTTATCGCCAGTTTTCCTGTATATGCCGAACAGGTGGGCGAGCAGGTATCCAATCTGGCAGAGAGTTATTCCAGCCCCAGTCTTGCACTTGAGGTGGGACCGGGAGAAGGGGAGTTTCTGGCGGTGCTCAGTCCGCTTTTTACTGAGGTCATTGCATTAGATAACGCGCCGGCCATGCTGTCTCGAGCACAAGAGTTTGCCTCACAACGAGAACTGAGGAACATCCAATTTATTGCAGGGGATACACGAGAGGCACTACGCCGACGTGTTCTGGCAGACTGCATCATTGTCAATATGGTGCTGCACCACACACCTTCCCCAGCCGATATTTTCCAGGATCTGAGCCATTTGTTAAAACCCAATGGCACCGTGCTGGTCACAGATTTATGTCGACACGATCAAGGCTGGGCAAAAGAGACCTGCGGTGATTTATGGCAGGGCTTTGAACCGGAAGACTTCACCCGGTGGGCGGCTCAGGCCGGCCTACAGGAAAGCTCCAGTGTCTATTTTGCCCTGCGTAATGGCTTTCAAGTACAGGTACGGCAGTTCGTTAAAACAACCAGCGAGCCCGTCACCCAAATTTCAAATTAAACCCTATAGTTAACAGTTACCGGTAGGAGAACCCAATGGCTGAATATTCAATTTTTACATCGGAGTCTGTATCAGAAGGACATCCAGACAAGATGGCAGATCAGATTTCTGACGCAATTGTCGACGCAATATTAAAAGACGATAAAGAAGCCCGCATTGCCGTTGAGTCTCTGGTTAAGACCGGCATGGTTGTGGTGGCCGGCGAGGTGAGAACCTCGACCTACGTCGATTTGGAAGACTTGATCAGAGAAGTTGTGTTAGACATCGGCTATAACTCAAGTGATGTCGGCTTCGACGGCGCCTCTTGTGCCGTACTGAATGCCATTGGCAAGCAGTCCCCTGATATTGCTATGGGTGTGGATGAAGCCGAAAATAAAGACATGGGCGCGGGCGATCAGGGGTTAATGTTCGGTTACGCGACCAATGAAACAGATGTGCTGATGCCAGCACCCATTCTCTACTCACACCGATTGGTTGAGCGTCAGGCCTATCTACGCAAAAACAATGTGCTGTCCTGGCTCCGCCCGGACGCCAAGAGCCAGGTCACCCTGCGTTATGAAAACGGCCGTCCGGTTGCCATTGACGCCGTCGTACTTTCAACCCAACACGACCCAGACGTCAGCCAAGCCAACATTCGCGAAGCGGTGATGGAAGAAATTATCAAACACACGCTGCCAAGCGAGTGGTTGCACAAAGATACCCTGTTCCACATCAACCCGACCGGCCAGTTTATTATCGGCGGACCAGTGGGTGACTGTGGCCTAACCGGCAGAAAGATTATTGTCGACACCTACGGCGGCATGGCCCGCCACGGCGGTGGCGCATTCTCTGGAAAAGACCCATCAAAAGTAGATCGCTCCGCAGCCTACGCCGGGCGCTATGTCGCAAAAAATATTGTCGCCGCAGGCATTGCCGATCGCTGTGAAATCCAGGTGTCCTATGCCATTGGTGTAGCAGAACCCACCTCCATTGACGTGAATACTTTTGGCACAGGAAAATTATCTGACAGCGCCATTACCGCCTTGGTCCACGAGCACTTTGATCTTCGTCCGCGTGGCTTGATTGAAATGCTGGACCTGAAGCGACCCATTTATCGTAAAACCGCAGCCTATGGCCATTTTGGTCGCGAGCTCGAAGAGTTTACCTGGGAAAGAACCGACAAAGCCGACGCACTGAAAGCCGCGCTTTAACTTAATACACTCGCCCCCCGAATCGACGGGGGATGAAAAAGGATTTATTTGACATGACAAACACTGAAAATTTTAACGACTACAAAATTGCTGATATCGAACTTGCTGCCTGGGGCCGCAAGGAAATTGACATCGCCGAAGGCGAAATGCCTGCACTGATGGCCCTGCGCCGTAAGTACCGCGACGCCAAGCCACTGGCCGATGCCAGAATTATGGGTTGTATTCACATGACAATCCAGACCGCCGTATTGATTGAAACCTTGGTTGATTTAGGGGCAGAGGTTCGCTGGTCTTCCTGTAATATCTTTTCGACCCAGGACCACGCCGCTGCAGCTATCGCCGCTGCCGGTATTCCCGTATTCGCCTGGAAAGGAGAGACGGAAGAAGAATTCCTCTGGTGTATTGAGCAAACCATTTTGAAAGACGGTGAAGTCTGGAACGCCAACATGATTCTCGATGACGGCGGCGACCTTACAGAAATGGCCCACAATAAATACCCAGCCATGTTAGAGGCCATTCACGGCATTAGTGAAGAGACAACAACCGGTGTTCATCGCCTGCTGGAAATGTTGGAAAAAGGCAGCCTGAAAGTTCCGGCCATCAACGTAAATGATGCTGTCACCAAATCTAAAAATGACAATAAATACGGCTGCCGTCACAGCTTGAACGATGCCATCAAACGCGGTACCGATCACCTGCTGGCAGGCAAGAAAGCACTGGTTATTGGTTACGGGGATGTGGGCAAAGGATCAGCCGCGTCCCTGCAACAGGAAGGCATGATTGTAAAAGTAACAGAGATTGACCCCATCTGTGCCATGCAGGCATGTATGGACGGCTTTGAGGTTGTCTCGGCTTACAACAACGGTGTTAATACGGGCCAGGCTGAAGACACCAACAAGCTTCTGCTTGAAAACACCGACTTGGTTGTTACCACTACCGGCAACATCAATGTTTGCGACAGCGCTATGCTGCAAACACTAAAAAGTGGCGCGGTGGTTTGCAACATCGGACATTTCGACAATGAAATTGATACCGCCTACATGCGTGAAAACTGGGCTTGGGATGAAGTAAAACCACAGGTTCATAAGATATACAGAGCGGGCACGGCGGATGCGGCCAACAACGACCATTTGATTTTACTTTCAGAAGGACGCTTGGTGAACCTGGGCAACGCCACAGGCCACCCATCCAGAATTATGGACGGCTCTTTTGCCAATCAGGTACTGGCGCAAATTTATTTGTATGAAGCAAAATTTGCCGACCTGCCCAGCGCCGAGAAAACCGAAAATCTCTATGTGAAAGTCCTGCCTAAAAAGTTGGACGAGGAAGTTGCAAAAGATATGGTTGAAGGATTTGGTGGCGTGCTGACTCAAATGACAGAAGCACAGGCCAGCTACATCAATGTGCCACTTGATGGCCCCTTTAAACCTGAAAGTTATAAATACTAGGACCCAAGATGAGTCAAGCAGACGACATTCGATTGAGTTTTGAGTTCTTCCCGCCAAAAACGGCTGAAGGGCAAGAGAAACTCAATAAGGTAAGGGCAGATTTATCTGCCTTTGCACCGGAGTTTTTTTCGGTCACCTACGGCGCAGGTGGTTCAACCCGCAGTAATACAAAAGATGCTGTAAAAAGTATTCTCAATGCTGGCGAGGGTGCCGCACCCCATCTGTCTTTTGGCGGTGATAACAGTGAGACTATCCGCGAGCTGATTGAAGAATATAGAAATATCGGCATCGAGCGTCTGGTGGCTTTGCGTGGTGACATGCCCTCAGGCATGGGCGGGTCTTCACAATTAGTCTACGCCAATGAACTCGTCGGCTTTATTCGTCAGGAGTTTGGCGACCACTTCAAACTGGAAGTGGCCGCGTATCCTGAGATTCACCCTGAAGCAAAAAGTTACGCCGAAGATGTGAAATACCTCAAACAGAAACTGGATGCGGGTGCAAACAGCGCACTAACACAGTATTTTTACAACCCTGATGCTTATTTTTTCTTCATTGACCAATGTCAAAAAGCCGGGATAGACAAACCCATTTATCCAGGCATCATGCCAATAATGAATTACAAAAACCTGGCTCGTTTTTCAAAGAGCTGTGGCGCAGAAATTCCTCGCTGGCTAGCAAAACGCCTGGAAGACTTTGGCGATGACAATGCATCGATCAAGGCCTTTGGCATCGACATGATCAGCGACTTGTGTGAAACCTTGCTGGAAAATGATGCCCCGGGTTTGCACTTCTACACCATGAACCAAACGGAACCTACAGCAAGTATCGTTCGCAACCTGGGGTTGATCCCCATCGAACAAGAATCGTAGGTTGGAGCACTAGGCCCATGCGTATCGCCAGAATTTTTACACCTCAGGCCTTAACGCCGGGCACCTCCCTTTCACTTGAAGAGGACGCCTCTCGACACCTGTCAAAAGTGCTGCGAATGAAAGTGGGGCGGGAGGTTACTCTTTTTAATGGCGAAGGTGGGGAGTACACCGCCTTCATTACCCACATTGATAAAAAATCAACCACGCTGGAAATCAAAGAAGGCTGCGATACCGATCGGGAATCTCCTCTCGATGTTGAGTTATGTATTGGCATATCTCGCGGAGAAAGGATGGATTGGGTTTTGCAAAAAGCCACCGAACTGGGCGTCAGCAAAATCACTCCTGTGTTTACTGAGCGAACCGAGGTTAAACTCAATGCACAACGTCTGGAAAAAAAGATGTCTCACTGGAGGCAGATTATTATCAGCGCCTGTGAACAGTGCCAACGCAATCGCCTGCCGCTTGTTAACCCACCCCAAAACCTGAGTGAGTATTTGCCGCAGTGTTCGTCGGACATGAAACTGGTATTACACCACCGGAGTGATGAAAAACTGAGTGAACGAGAGAAACCCGAATCACTGACCCTGCTAGTTGGGCCAGAAGGCGGATTAAGTGAAAGTGAAATTCAAACGGCGGAAAAAAATGGATTTGCGCCCCTGACGCTCGGCCCCAGGGTACTGCGTACCGAAACGGCGCCGCTGGTGGCCCTGAGTTTGTGCCAGTATCGCTGGGGGGACCTTTTCTAGGCCCCTGCTTGACTAAACCCCAAGTAGGCCTGCTCCAAAGCCGCCACGTTGGGAATAATAGCTAATTCACCCGCGAGAGAAACATGCATCAGCTCAAAGGGTTTTACGACTACATTTTCTATTTGTGAAATTTCACGATCGTTAACCCGGGCCAATCTTGGAATGCCCTGAGTAGCGATGGCAATAAACGGCAAGTCTTCACTTTCCCCCGTGTTGTTCAAAATGGCCACCCGGCAGCGATTATGAATCGGCGCTCTCGCCTCACCATTGATAACCTCAAAAGACAGTAAAGGCACTTGTCTCTCGCGCCATAGAAACATGCCCATAAACCAGTCAGGCGCGTTCAATACGGGCACGGGCATTTTCCAAGGCACCATTTCAGCAACACTCACCGTTGGCATTAACAGCGTGCGCTGTTCCATTGGGATCAAAAGGCTGGCCACCTCTTCGCTGTCGATCTGCTGGGTATTCGGGGCATTTTCAAGCACGTTGTTGTCCTAGTTTATTTAACTAACGATGACTAACATCGCTGAATAATGTGACAGGCTATGGCGCAACATCAACCGTGGCCATACTGTCGTTCAAATTGTTTGGCCAGCCCTTCTGGGGTGCCCGAAAAAGACGCTAAATCTGCCTTCATTATAGCCGCCGGCATTGATTCGACCACGCAACTATCAAGTGACTGTGCCCAAACAAAACCACCTCTTTGTTCCATCAAGCGGCACGCAACCAATCCATCCTCGCCCATGCCGGTAAAAATGATTGCACCAGCCCTGACTCCAAAAACCTGCGATACATTGGCTACGACACAATCGATTGACGGGGCAAAAGGCCCCGGCCAACTCGCGTCTGGCAGATGACAAAAAGTGCCGTTATCCAACACCGACACCCCCTCGGCCGGTGAGAGCACCGCCACCTGACCTTGTCGAATCGTCTGCCCGTGCGCCGCGATATAGGCGGGGTAATGGCTGTGTTGACTCATCATTTTTACGAGCACGTCATCGTGGTTTACATCAATGTGCTGAACGTAAATAAATCCCGTTTTCAAACCTGCAGGCAAACAATCGAAAAACAGTTTTACTGCTGCAGGCCCACCGGTAGACGCTGCGATGACACAGACGTTTTCGGCAACACTGTCGCTGCCGCGGTCCAAACTAATGGCGCCTGCCATCTGGATGAACTGCTTCGACAAACGTTCAAACCAAATGGAATAGTCCGGACTACCAATTGCGGGCGGTTCACCGTCGCCTAAAATGACCGGCGTATCAAGCAACTCCAACCACTGGTCAAACTCGGGATTACTTGCATCTGCATCAACATCAACCACCCAGGCATCAATGGCCGACTGTTCGTGCCACTTCAGACCGCCCTCGGCGCCGTGTAAAAACTGACCCGGCACCAGCCGGGCACCCACTTTAAAGCCACATTCTTCTATCGCATGCGCTAGACCGCGCTGCTGCACGGTCGTATTGCAGACCAGCCCCAGTGTCAGAACACTCAAGTGACTATTCCGTCTCGCCGCCCAATAACTCTTTAATGTGACCGATCAAGGTATCCTCCTGATAGGGCTTGCCAAGATATTGATTCACCCCGAGACTAAAGGCATGTTCACGGTGTTTGTCGCCCGTGCGGGAGGTGATCATAATGATGGGTAAGTCTTTTAAGGTGGAACTGGAGCGCACATTTTTGGCCACCTCAAAACCGTCCATTCTCGGCATTTCAATATCCAGCAACATAAGATCCGGGCGCAAGTCCTGCAATTGATTCAATGCATCAATACCATCTTTGGCGGTGTGCACAATGTAACCCTCTCGTTCCAAAAATCGAGTGGTTACTTTTCTTACGGTGACTGAGTCATCCACAATTAGCACTGAAGAGGCCATTGACTCGCGCCGCGCCAACGAACTGGCAACGCTATCCTCGTGGTCACCTTCAAGGCGGACCAACTCTTTTCGAACCATCGCGTGAGGGTCGAGAATCACCACCACACTACCATCACCCATGACCGTGGCGCCCGACAGACCAGCCACTTTGCTGAACTGTGTGCCCAGGGTTTTTACTACAATTTCCCGGCTCCCCATCAAGCTGTCAACCTGCAATGCTATAGCACGCTCGGCGCTACGAACCAAAACAACCGGGATTGGCAGCACACTGCCTTCCAGCTTGGGGTTGGCGCCGGTATTGAGCATCTCACCCAGGTATCGCACCTGGTAATTTTGACCGGCGTATTCAAACCTTGCATCCTGATCTTCGTAATAGTGCTCAAGCTCAAAGGGGCTCACTCGAACAATACCTTCAATGCTGTTCAGAGGAATGGCAAAACGATCCTCTCCTACTTGCACCATTAAGGCCCGGTTTACCGACACGGTAAAGGGCAAACGAACAACAAATTCTGTGCCCTGCCCAGGCTGGGAAACAATTTGCATATTGCCTCCCATTTGTTTTATTTCAGAGTGAACCACATCCATGCCAACGCCGCGGCCTGACACG
>CAJWCA010000140.1 GCA_913020395.1 uncultured Cellvibrionales bacterium
CTGAAAGCTCACAGCCCGCACCGATACCACTGACAACGTCGGCGGCAACATCAATATTCAACTTGCCTGTTGCGTAATAGTCCAGGAAAAACAAAGGTTCTGCGCCCGCAACGATCAAATCGTTCACACACATGGCAACCAGGTCGATACCAATGGTATCGTGTTTGCCAAGGTCCATTGCCAGTCGCAATTTGGTTCCCACACCGTCTGTACCAGAGACCAGCACAGGCTGTTTGTAACCTTCTGGCAGTTCGCACAGGGCGCCAAAACCTCCCAGTCCAGCCATGACTTCTGGCCGACGGGTGCGCTTGGCCACCCCTTTTATTCGTTCAACGAGGGCGTTGCCCGCGTCGATATCAACGCCTGCATCCTTATAGCTTAAGGAAGGGCTGGTTGATGAAGCTGCGTTAGAGGTCGCAGTGTTGGGGGTGGAAGGCTTCTGTGTATCACTCATGGCGGTTGTCATCTCGCGTGGCTGGCGGGTGCATGGGGCTAAAAACGGCGTATTCTACCAGCTTATTATTGCCCGTGCAGGCCGCATTTGAGCTGAATTTGCTTTGTTTTGCACAATTGCGCTTTGCAGTTTTCCGAGGGCTGTTACAATGGGCCTCATTTTTACAGGGATCGCTCGGTGACATTCTCAATTCATACCGGAAAACGGTGCATCAGTCAGCTTTTGTGTTTGTGTGTACTGATTGTCATGGGGCAGGGTACTACCGCCGAAACCTTGACCGATTTATACGAAACCCGCTCATTAGTTCCCGCTCAGACAGCTTCCGTCAGGGCCCAGGCAGCCAAAGAGAGCTTGCTGAGTGTGTTGGTGAAAGTGAGCGGGCGCCAATCCCTTGATCAGAATCTGTTTGTTCAGCAGGCCCTCAAAAGCGCTCAAGACTACGTTCTGCAATTTAGCTATGAATCGACGGATGAGCGGATTGAATCCGATGACGGGGGATCTCTGCCGGCGACAACACTGTTGCTAAAGTTTTCCTCTCAGTCGATTGAAACACTGTTGAGAGAGGCAGGGTTACCGCTCTGGCCGGCCAATCGCCCCGCCGTGTTAGTGTGGCTGGTGGCTGATGACGCAAGGCAGGGTCGCTACACCGTGAGCGAACCCCAGGTGTATGAGCAATTGTCACTCACAGCGGACGAGCGTGGTTTACCCCTGATTCGCCCCCTGTTTGATTTGCAGGATCAAATTGCGCTCGACCCCGAGGCGCTCTGGAATCTCGACGAAGACACAATCCGGGCCGCCTCTGAACGTTATGCCGCGGACGCTGTATTTGTGGGTCGGTATACGGAGTTTTCAAATGGTCGATGGCGCGGTGATTGGCGGCTTAGCCATAAGAGTGGCACGACATTATTTCAGATTGACGCGGCCTCTTTGGAGGAGCTGTTGAGCGACGGAATCCATCAGGCAACCGGACGTTTCGCGGAATTATTTGGCATCGTGCCCAGCCGAACGGGCACGGTGCCTGTTTACGCGGAGGTGTCTGGGGTTGAATTGTTTGCCAATTATAAACAAGTTCTCGATTATCTGGATGGTCTGGACATGGTGCGCAGGGCCGAACTGTTGCAAATAGAGAAAGACAAATTGACTTTTAGTCTCGGTATAGAGGGTGGTCTACCTTTGCTGCAGGATACCATCGCGCTCGACAAGGTATTGCTCGGCGGCGCTGATAACACACAACATCGTCTGCCCGGTAATCGTTACATTCCTCTGGGCTTTAAAGAGAACCCTCTGCAATATCGCTGGTCGGCGCGGCGGTGATTCCTGTGTCTGAGCCACGCCAACTATCATTGGGTTTATCGCTGGATGACGACGCTACGTTTTCGAATTTCTATCGAGCCGTTGGCAGTCGTAATGCCCACATAGTCGCGGCACTAGAGGCACAAACGGCCGGCGAGGGAGAGCCTTTTATTTTTCTATGGGGTGCTTCAGGTGTCAGCCATCTACTGCAGGCGGCTTGTCACTCCGCCGATGAGCAGGGTTTGAGAGTGCAATACCTGCCTCTTCAAGAGCTGGAAGAGTTTGAGCCGGGTTTATTGCTTGATGGTCTGGAGTCCCAGCAGTTGATTTGCATTGATGGCCTTCAGTGGGTCGTGGGGAACGCGGATTGGGAAGAAGCCCTGTTCACCTTTTTCAATCGTGTGAGAGATTCCGGTGCCCGTTTGTTAATGGCCGCAAACGCCAGCCCCAACGAAATGCCCATTCTGTTGGCTGATCTGCAGTCCCGACTAAACTGGGGTTTGAGTTTGCATATTGCTGCACTGAGTGATGAAGAAAAGTTGGCGGCACTTCAACTCCGTGCCCGGGCGAGAGGTTTACAGCTTTCGGACGAGGTGGGGCTGTTTATCCTGCACCGCGCCCCCAGAGAATTGAGTACTCTGTTCCAAACCTTACACCAACTGGATAAAGCTTCCCTGGCAGAACAACGCCGTTTGACAATTCCCTTTGTCAAACAGGTATTGAATTTCTAGTCTCAGGGCGCTTTGCACCCCGAACATTGCGCGTAGACACCCCGAGGGTCTGTCATGTTGCTCATGTTCAAAAACGGTTCAATGACAGGCGCCAATGATTGCCGCAGGGCGATCGGGGCAAAGCTGTCGATGAGGCTGGAAGGGACTAGTGCAAGACCTCCGCCTGAAAGTTGCTGCAAAAATTGTTCTTTGGGAGACAAGGTCTTTCGAATGACTTCAACTGAGTAGTTATCTAGATCAGCATGTGCCGCTGCCGCAGCAATCACGTCGTTTAAGTTTCCGAGGTGGTCAACCAGACCCATCTCTTTTGCACGTTTCCCGCTCCATACCTGTCCCTGAGCTATCTGATGAACATCATCCATGCTCTTGCCTCGGGCATTGGCAACCAATTGAATAAATTGTCGATAGGAAAACTCTACGCCTTGTTGAATCACGCTGTTGGCAATGGGGGAGAGATCCCGGTCTAGCCGCATATCGCCTGCCAGTGCCGTGGTGCCCACGCCATCGGTGTGTATTCCCAGTTTGGCAAAGGTTTTTTCAAGGGTGGGAAATGCACCAAATACACCGATCGAGCCGGTGATTGTCGTGGGAGTGGCCCAAATTTCATCGCTGGCCGTAGAAATCCAATAACCGCCAGAGGCGGCAACACTGCCCATGGAAATGAAGACTGGAATACCCGCTTCGCGGGTGAGCTTCAGTTCGTGATAAATGACATCGGACGCAAATACGCCGCCCCCGCCACTGTCGACCCTTAAGACAAGTGCCTTGACGTCCTTGCGATCCCGGGTTTTGGCCAGTAGTGCAGACACGCTGTCACTTCCGATAGTGCCTTCAGGGTGATCACCCGCTACGATAACGCCACTGGCAACAATCAGTGCGACCTTGTCACGGTGAACGGGTGTTTCTTCATTCAGGAACTTGAGGTAGTCCCAGTAGTCCAGGGTTTTTGCTTGATGAGACTGGCGATCTTCCCCGAAGCGCTGAACCAGTTGTGCGCGCAACTCTGTCTGTGTCAGGAGTTTGTCGACCAGGCCGGAATCCAGCGCCAGTTGGGCACTGTCGCCCGCGGCCTCTGCCAATTTCACATCGAGATTATTAATGTAATTGTCGATCGCATTGTTGGGCAGACCACGCAATTGTTCAACGCGACCGGTGTAGACAGCCCACAGATCATCAAGCCAGCGTCGATTGTGTTCCCGGCTGGCCTCAGACATGTTGTCTCGGGTGTAGGGTTCAATGAAGTCTTTGTAGGTGCCCACTCGAAAGACGTGAAAGTTAAAGGCAAGTTTGTCCAGAGCCGTTTTGTAATATTGGCGATAACTACTGTATCCGGTGAGAATGACCGACCCCATGGGGTTCAAGATAATTTCATCGGCATAGCTGGCGAGATAGTAACGTGCCTGGGAGTAGTTTCCCGCCATGGCAATCAGGGGTTTGCCACTGTCTTTAAACTGATCCAGCGCTTGACCCACTTCCTCCAGTTTACTAATGCCGCCGCCGTGAAAATTGTTCAGGTCCAGTACCAGGGCGGTGATTCGGGAATCGGTGCTGGCATTTTCAATGGTGCGCACCAGGTCGAGTACCAGGGTCTCTCTCTCTTCGGGGCGAGTACCGTCTAAAAGCTGGGTCATTGGGTCGACAAAACTGCGCTGATCCACCAAAAAGCCGTTTGGTGCCACACGCAGTGCGGTAGATTCCGTTAGAGGGACCGTTTTCTCAGTCTGTATTGCGGCGAAAAACATCAACACAATTGCGAGAAAGAGTAGATTGAGCACGGTGATTCTCAGCCAGGTGAGCCCGAACCAAATGCCCGCAAAAAAACGACGGATGATGCCGGGCTTTTTCTTTTCTGTAGTCTCTTGCATAAGGTGTCCTTAGGACGGTTGTGTTTGTTGGTACTGCCAGTGCTGTAACCAGCGGCTGGTCAGCATAGCGCCGATAAACATTATAACAGTGAAGCTGAGCGCCGTGGCGTCGGTCCAGGTAAACAGGGGTGAGCCCACCTCTACCACATAGGCGGTAAAGTACAGCAACAAAATAAAACACAGCCAGCTATAGCTTTTGTAGCGCTGCTGGACAATGCCCGGCAATACCAGAAGCAGTGGCAGGCATTGCATGACCCAGCGGGTGATTGAGCCTGTGTCTGCGGTAATATTGATAAGGGTAAACTGTATCAACAGCGCGGCATAGGCGATCAGTGTAATGAGCCTGGCGGAGCGCATTTTTGTTTCCAAGTTCTTAATAGTGGCAATGTCTTTCATAGTATTATTGTAGGCCTTCAGGCCCCTTGGTGCAGCTTGTTTGCGGTTTCTGCCAGGCGTTTGCCCAGCGCGAGGCACAGGGCGCCCTCGTCTTCACTCAGGGGCTGATCTGAGTTGGAGCCGGCTGTGTGGGAGGCTCCGTAGGGCGTCCCTCCCGATTGGGTGCTCATGAGTCTGGACTCGCTGTAGGGCAGGCCCACCATTATCATGCCGTGATGCATGAGTGGCAACATCATGGATAGCAGTGTGGTCTCCTGGCCGCCATGCAGGCTACCGGTAGAGGTAAATACTGCGGCGGGTTTGTCGATCAAGTCCCCACTGAGCCACTGGCTGCCGGTGTTGTCGATGAAATACTTCAAGGGCGCTGCCATGTTGCCAAATCGGGTTGGACTGCCCAGCGCAAGCCCAGTGCAGCCTTTGAGGTCTTCAATCGAGCAATAGGCATCGCCAGACGCGGGAATGTCCGGCTCACTGGCTTCAGTGTTGGGGGAAACAGCGGGCACCGTGCGTACTTTCGCTTCCATGCCGCTGAGCTCTATTCCCCGGGCAATTTGTTGCGCCATGCCGCGTGTGGCGCCATTGCGGCTGTAATAGAGTACCAATACGTAGGGTGCACTCATATCAAATCAGGTCCAAAACGTTTTCGGGAGGACGTCCTAACACCGCATTATCACCTTTAACGACAATGGGGCGCTCTATCAACTTGGGGAACTGGTTCATGGCGATGATGAGGTCTTCATCCGATAGCGCTGGGTTCTTAAGGTTGTTGTCTTTATAGGCGTCTTCCCCTTTTCTTAACAAGTCCCGGGCTGAGATCTTGAGTTTGGCGAGCAGGGATTTCAGTGTTTCTGTTGTTGGAGGATTCTCTAGATAGAGTACAATCTCCGGTTCCTGGCCTTTACTTTGCAGTATTTCCAGTGTCTGGCGGGATTTGGAACAGCGTGGGTTATGATACATAGTAAGCATGGTGAGAAAGAATCCTGTTGTTGACCACTTCCGCCTATTGTAAACGGATAAGGCTGCCGCTAAAAAGCCTAAATTAGAACGCAATGGTGCGGCGTGTGGTCGTGTGCCAAACACCTTAAACAAGGCAAACCCTATGAGCTGGCGATTTATCCCCTTTGTACTGGCACAATTTGTCGCCAAAGAGTGTCAGAAGAGTGCGGCAGCGCTCACGTATATGACATTGTTCGCCATCGTGCCATTGATGACGGTTACCTATTCTATGTTCTCTGTGATTCCGGCTTTTCAGGGGCTGGCCGATCAACTACACACCTTTATTTTTGCGCACTTTATGCCCGACACCGGTGAAGAGGTGCAGCAATATCTCGGTAACTTTTCCAATCAAGCCCGCAGTTTATCCGGGTTTGGCGTGTTGATGTTGGTGGTCACTGCCTATTTGATGCTGAAAAACATCGAGAAAACCTTCAACGCCATTTGGGGTGTTAGAAAAGGTCGAAAGGGCTTGTCCAACTTTTTACTCTACTGGGCTATCTTGAGTTTGGGCCCCTTATTATTGGGCGCGGGTTTAGCCGTGAGTACCTATCTGCTTTCCCTTAAATTTCTGGTCAAAGAATACGACTCGCTGGGTTTGCTACCCTGGTTCTTGAGCCTGTTGCCCTGGCTGCTCACGTGGTCGGCCTTCACCTTGTTATTTGCCGCGGTGCCAAATTGTCGAGTGCCTATAAAACAGGCGGCTTTGGGCGGCTTGTTAACGTCTTTGTGTTTTGAGGCGCTCAAAGCCTTGTTTGGCTTTGTGGTTGCTAAAACCAGCATCTCAGCTATTTATGGCGCCTTTGCATTTGTCCCTTTATTTCTGTTGTGGGTGTATTTGTTATGGATGATAATTTTAGCCGGTGCCATTCTGGTGCGTACGCTCACAAGCTGGCAGACCAGCGCCGACGGCCTGGACTACCCGGATTTGATGGCGGCCTTGATCGCCTTGTGGGAGTTTCAACTGCACCTGAAAGAGGGTACTAGCGTCAGTGATACTGACCTTTCAAAAGCGGGTGTTGGTACTGAGCAATGGCAACGGGTGAGAGACGCGCTGATAGCTAATCGGGTAATATCGGTCACCGGGGAGGGCGACTATGTTTTGTGCCGCGACTTGAGTGTCGTGAGTTTAAGAGACTTGGCCGATGTGGTTTCACTCCCGGCTTACATGCCGGGTGTGTCTAATTACCTGCAGGAGTTTGACTGGTTTCCCCGGGTGGCTGAGCGTCTGATTTTAATTGATCAATTTATTGAACAACAATTTGATACGCCATTAAGTGAGCTTTTTCACAGCCCCGCGACGCGGTCTGAGGATGAAGTGAGCGAAGACGATGCCGGGCTAGAAATGATAAGGGAAGCGTTGGAAGAAGATGAAAATAATTAAAACCGCTCGAAGGAGTTTGTTGGCTTTTGTTTGTATTTTGCTATTGGCTTGTGATTCCCAAACTGCGGGCAAAGGGGCTGGGCTGAACCTGCCCGAACTGAAAGGGCAGTGGGTATTAATAAACTACTGGGCGGAATGGTGTAAACCCTGTCTTCAGGAGATTCCTGAACTCAATGCTTTTGCCCGGGATCAGGCCGGTAAGGTGCGCGTGTTTGGTGTGAACTTTGACGGCGTGGAGGGTGAAGCCTTGAAGGCGCTGGTTCAAAAATTTGATATTCAGTTTACTGTTCTGGAAACAGATCCGGCGTCATCACTCGAACTCAGTCGCCCCGAGGTCTTACCCGCTACCTTTGTTATTGACCCAGAGGGGCGCATTGCACAGCGATTAATCGGCCCGCAAACTCGGGAGGACCTTGAGCGTGTGACGGCGCTGAAGTAAATGGCTGGGGATATATTGTCGAATTCTGTCTATAATTAGCCGGAGATCGGTTTGATCATGGGGCTTGAGCACACTCAATCGAAGCGCCTAAAATGAAAATATTGAAAGGTTAAAATACGATTTATGGGAATACCTCTCTTAATCTGCGACGACTCAAACATGGCTCGCAAGCAAGTTACCCGCTCTTTACCCGACGGCTGGGATGTTGATATCACCTATGCGGTCAATGGCGTGGAAGGCATTGACGCCGTACGTCAAGGTCACGCTGAGATGTTGTTTCTCGACCTCACCATGCCGGAGATGGATGGCTATGAAGTGCTCGAACTGATTAAGCAGGAAGCACATAAAAGCATAGTGATAGTGATTTCGGGTGACATTCAGCCTGAAGCTCGAGAGCGAGTGTTAAAGCTTGGTGCGCTTGAGTTTATTAAAAAACCGATCAACAAAGAAAAACTCGCCAATGTTTTACAGATGTATGGACTAATTTAGTGCGCTATTTAACACCTTTAACGGAAGACCAGCGAGATTGCCTGCAAGAGATAACTAATGTTGCTATGGGAGCCGCCGGAGAGTCATTGGCGGCGTTTACCGATACCTTTGTTACGCTCTCCATTCCGGTTATTCGAGCTTTTGAGCCGGAGCAGTTGGCCGAGAGTTTGTCACACCTGAAAACCGGTGAAAATGTATCGGCAGTGGTTCAACCATTTCAGTTTGCAGAACATGAGTGTTTTGCACTAGTGGTGATTACGGAATCCAGCTTCACGGATTTGGCGCAGTTTACCGGCCGCTGGGTAGACAATGAAACCGTGGCGGGCGAACTGCTCGGAGACCTGGCCAAAACAATCAACCGTGTTTGCCTCGAGGGTTTGAGCGATACGATGGATATGTCACTCAGGCTCGAAGAGCCGGATGTCATTGCCATGAATACGGTGCTGGATGAATTAAGGTTGCAGGATATTTCGGGTTGGGATCAAGCGATGTCGGTCGAAATTAATTATCATTTGGAAGACCACCCTTTTAACTGTGACCTGTTGTTGCTATTCCCCGATCTGGCGATCGAGGATATTCGAATGGTGCTCGACAGTATGATCGACATGTAGTTTGGTCGACCTATGGGTTGAGTGAAAATCACCTTCAGCGATGCGTGCCACCGCTGAAGGTTCCACACTTCTTTAGAACGCTGAAACTCCGCCATCAATGGCGATGGTCTGGCCATTCATGTAAGTATTGCCGGGTGACAGTGTCATCAGCATAACATTCACAATCTCCTGCGGACGCCCAAGGCGTTTCATCGGCGAGCCTCTACCCAGAAAAGCCTCCAATTCTTCAACGTTGCCCCCGGGGTTCATGTTGTTGCCGGTGACCATGGGGGTGAGCGTAAAGAAAGGGCAAATCGCATTGACACGAATACCTTTGCGGGCATATTCCACGGCAGCTGTTTTTGTCAGGCCCACGACGGCATGTTTTGCCGCCGCGTAAGAGGTGACTTTAGGGGCTCCGCCCAACCCCGCCATTGAGGCGACATTGAGAATAATGCCGGCTTCCTGCATCGCGGGTATTTGGTGTTTCATGCCAAAAAAGACGCCCTTCACGTTGACATTAAATTGCTGGTCCATCATGGCCTCAGTGGTGTCTACTAGAGACATCTGTGCCGGCGCAATACCTGCATTGTTAACGGCAATGTCTAGTCCACCAAAGGTCTTCACGGCCAAATCAACTTGTGCCTGGCAGTCGGATTCTTTTGATACATCGCAGGCGCTGGCTACAAGCTCTATGCCTTTGGCTTTTAAGGCTTCACCCACTTTGGCGACCCCTTCTGCATTAATATCAGAGATAACCAACTTGGCACCACGGGTGCCAAGCTCTGCGGCAAGCAGTTCGCCAAAGCCGCTGGCGGCTCCGGTAATGAGGGCAACCTTGCCGGTAAAATCGAGCAGAGAGTCCATGAAAATTCCTTACTTATTAATCGGGTAGAAAGATTTAGGCGTACATGCCGCCGTCGACAACGATGCACTCGCCGGTTGTGTAGGTGCTGGCATTGGATGCCAGATACAAAACCGTGCCGGCCATTTCTTTTGGTTCGGCGTGTCTGCTCATTGGAATAGACTTGATGGCTTCCTGATAAAATTCATCGTGGGTGAACAGGGCTCCGGCAAACTTTGTTTTGGTCAGACCAGGCAGTAGCGCATTGCAACGAATGTTAAAAGGTGCACACTCGCGCGCAAAAGTTTTGGTCATGTTGATGACTGCGGCCTTGGATATGGAGTAGATGCCCTGGCCGGGACCCGGGTGCATGCCATTCACAGAGGCGGTGTTAACAATTGAACCGCCGCCGTTTTCGCGCATCAACTTACCCGCTTCAATAGACATGAAGAAATAACCGCGGATATTGACCTCAACCGTTTTGTTGTAAGCGCCAAGATCAGTGTCTAATACGTGGCCAAAATAGGGATTGGCTGCCGCATTGTTGACAAGAATATCGAGTTTGCCGTGAGTGTCGCTGATGTATTGAAAGGTGCTGGTGATGTCTTCCATATTGCCGACGTGACAGGCCAGAGCCTCTGCACTGCCGCCTGCACTTTCAATCTCTTCAGCAACACGCTGACAGTCGTCGACTTTGCGACTAGATACAATCACGTGGGCTCCCTGCTCACCAAATAACTTAGCAATTGCCTCACCAATACCACGGCTTGCACCGGTGACCAGGGCGACTTTGCCGCTTAAATCAAATAAATCTGTAGCCATTGTTCTGTCTCCGAACCGCAGTTCTGTCAGTTGACGGGTTTAAATTGTTATGAATTTTTTTCTTCTTCGTTCTTAATCGTTAAAAGAGCCATCTCTGCCAAGGGTGCAACAAAGTTAGCCATTTTAGCGGCATCTTTATTCGAGGCATTGCCATCGACCGCCCGTTTAGCAACACCCTGTACGATTGCCGCCAGACGAAAGAAGCTGAAGGCCAGATAAAATGCCCAGTTGTCTATCTTGTCGATGCCGCGACGCTGACAATAGCTGGCCACATATTCTTCTTCAGAGGGAATGCCCAGCGCCTCCAGGTCCAAACCCAATAAACCCTGCATACCTGTACCTTCTGCGGGCATTTTAAGCCCCATGCATTGGTAGGCGAGGTCTGCAAATGGGTGCCCAAGGGTAGAGAGTTCCCAGTCCAGCACGGCAATCACTTCGGGTTTGTTTGGGTGAAACATCATGTTGTCGAGACGGAAGTCGCCGTGTACCAGTGAGACCTGACCATCGTCTTCCGGCATGTTGTCGTGCAGCCAGGTCATCAGGGTTTCCATGGCATCAATGGTGCCCATTTCCGAGGCGCGATACTGACTGGACCAGCGGGTATATTGGCGATCAAAGTAGTTTCCGGGTTTGCCGTAGTCACTCAGGCCGACTTCGTCGATATTGACGCTATGCAAGGCGGCTAATACACGGTTCATTTCGTCGTACATGGCACCGCGCTCTTCTTTATCAACTTCCGGTAGCGCGCTGTTCCAGAGTATGCGACCTTCGCAAAACTCCATGATGTAAAACATTGAACCAATCACCTCCCGGTCCTCACAGAGGTGGAAGACTTTGGGTATTGAATACCCGTGGTATTGATTATCTCGGTCAGTACTGTGAAGGAAACTTTCCGGTCGGGATGAATGAGGATTCAGGTCATCTGTTTGACGAGGATGCATGGCTTAGAACGATCACTGGCAAACGGCCACCAGATCTCAGCGATGTTAGCCAACGTTTGGCCAGTTATGGCGTGAGCGCTGTTACCGATATGACGCCGCAAAATGACATTCGGGTTGCGGAACTGCTGATACAGCAACAGATAGAAGGTGGTTTGCGCCAAGACGTGCTGATGGCTGGCACGCTTTATCCAGAATCCGCGTTACCGATAAGCGATAAACCTAGCAGCTCGCTGAGGGTCGGTCCTTTTAAAAT
>CAJWCA010000141.1 GCA_913020395.1 uncultured Cellvibrionales bacterium
TTTGGCCGCACCATAGCCCTGGGTGGCTCTTTTGATCAATTTGCGATGAGTCTGAAACGCGCGCGAGAGCCGGGAACGTTCAACCATTATGTGAGTATTGATACCCATGTGCTGGGGATGGTTCTGAGTCGCGCAACCGAGCAATCCCTGAGTGAGTACATGCAGGAGAAACTCTGGAACAAAATTGGCAGCGAACACGATGCCTATTGGATCATTGATGACAATGACGTTGAAATGGCACTGGGCGGCCTTAACATTACCCTAAGGGATTATGCACGTATCGGGCGACTCTACCTTAACAAAGGCCAGTGGAATGGTGTTCAGGTTGTGCCCAAGGCCTGGGTTGAACAAAGTGTGACCCCCGATGGTACCCATGTGCAGGCCGGCATCAATCCACAATCCAGTAGTACTTTTGGTTACGGCTTTCAGTGGTGGATACCCGAACAGGCTAATGGCGACTATTTTGCCGCGGGCATCTACGACCAATTTATCTACGTGCACCCCGAAAACCAGCTGGTGATTGTCAAACTGTCGTCAAACTACCATTTCAAGGAAGCGGGCAATGACTCCAAAAAAATGACTATTGCGCTGTTTCAAAACATCGCTGCTATGCTTAGTGCGAAAGGGTAAGCCTACAAGTTGTAACGAACGATGAAGCCACTAAAAACTAAATCTCAAGTAAGGCAAGAAATCCAACAGCAAATGTTGGAATTCTTGCACTCGGGCGGTGAAGTGAAGAGTGTCTCCATGGGCGACAGTGGTCGGGAGCCGACCACTAACCCGCCAATTCCCGTCAGCTTTGATGGTCCCAAAGTGGAGCGCACTCCGGTGGGGGAAGTTATTTCCGCAATAGAAGCCAGACGGGGAAAGAAAAATTCACCGCCCCCCTCTACTACTCGACAACCAAAACCCACCAAAAAAATGGTTTTAGATGACTTTGGTCAGCCTCTGCGTTGGCAGTGGGTCGATGAATAAACGCTGACCACTGACACCATTTAACTGAACTGCTGGCCCACCTGTTTCTTCAGAAATTCGAATCGCGCGTATTGCGGATCACTGGCACTTAAACTATCAATGCTACTCAGAGCACGTTCGCATTTTTCCCGGTATTGAGGCTGATCACCGTTTTTCTTGATATCTGACAGGACTGCCTGCACCAAGTTTAGGTTTAAACCCACATGATTGGGGAACAGATCCAGCGAATTGGAAAAGACCTGAACCGCATCTGGAAATTCTTTTGCCTCGTAATGAGAAATACCTTTTTTGGTCCACTCTGAAACTTTTTGGCGACCTTTTTTCGACAGTGGCCCATCAGACAGGCTGTCAACTTTGTCTGTGAGTTTTTCATTATCGGGGTTTTCTTTGGCAACACGTTTTAAAATATCATTGGCGGCATCTTTCTCTCCGCTGCTGATCAGGGTCTCAGCAAAATCGATACTGGCGTCAGCGCTGAGATTGTGTTCAAGGTCATTGTAGGCAGTGCGGGCCTCTTCCAACCACCGTTGAGCTTCACTTTCTTTATGCTGACCCGCGGAAACACGAGACTTCAAGGATTTTGACTGCAAGTTCGCAGTGCTGTCGCAATAGGTTTTTTTCTCCAAACGACGAAGTACATCAAATGCTTCTTTGGCGTACTCTTTGCCGGTTGTCGTTTCATTATCTTTGCTGGCATCCGCCAACTGTCGCGTCAGGTGAAGATAATCTTCTGGGGATTCGAAACAGGAATTCTGGCCTAATTTAATGGTCTTACGACTCGCTTTAAGTGCCACCTCGGTGTCTTTATTCTTCTCCGCCAAGTCAGATAGGCGCCGCTGTCTCAATACCGATTTTGGAGAAACATCAGCAGCTTCTTCCATCGCTTTTTGCGCCTTTATGCGCTCGTCCCGTTCAAGATAAGAGGTCGCCAATAAATCATGCGCCTCAACAAAGCGACGGTCTATATCAATAATTTCCTTAAAGGTACCTTCCGCCTCACTGTATTCCTCTTCCGCGAGTTGCGTCTTTCCCAGTCCCAATTTCGCCCACACCACAGGACGTTCGTCGAGCGCTTTTTCGTAAATATCCTTAGCAGCGGTGTGATTAAAGGTACGCAAATACATTTCAGCTTGAATCTGCAAACACGCGGAGCGGTAATTTGTATCCCCGTCTAACTTTTCGCCGCATTGAGCGATCGCCTTTTTATAATCTTTACGGTCCATTGACTCCTTGATGCCATATAAGTCCTGATGGCGAATCAAAGCCCGATCCAGGCGGGTGCGCAAATTATTTTGAGTAATCGGTTTGGTGACATAGTCATCAGGTTGATACTCCAGCGCGCCTAAAACCATATCGCGCGCCGCCTCTGCGGTGATCATAATGAACAGGCTGGTATTGTTGAGCTGATTGCGATATCGCAACTCTTCCAGCACCTGCTGGCCGTCTTTTCCGGGCCCGAGGTTATAGTCACACAAAACAATATCAAATTGTTTTTGCTGGCAAATTTCAATAGCGTCATCACCCGTGGCAACCGTATCAACGTGCAAGGCCCCGAAGGTCTTTAACATACGGGATATAGACCCCCTGATTTCCGACATATCATCAACCACAAGACATTTCTTGGTTGCATAAATTTTTACCAGATCAATTTGTCGCATAGAGGTAGATATTCCCTTTTCGATGACACTCAGCGGGCAAATATCACCCACTTTTAGACTATCTGCCTAGTGTAGTTGAAAAAACAGGGGAAAGGGAAGGGGGGCAGGTATGTCCAACGCCTATAATTTAGGGTGTTTAGCCCAGTAAATTAAGTACGCTGGCATTATTGTTGTTGGCCTGAACCTGAAGCGCAATAGCGACGTCTTTCATGACTTGAAAGCGCGCAAGCTCTGAACTCTCACGGGCAATATCCGCGTCCTGAATACGAGAACGCGATGCCTCTGCATTTACACGACTATTAGACAGGGTGTTGATAGTGGACTCAAATCGATTGATTGACGCCCCAAATTCAATGGCTGCACTGTCGACACTGCCCTGTAATTCGTCTAAAACACCGAGGGCATTCTGGGCCCCTTCAGCCGACCCAAGATTTAGATTGGCAAAACCCAGATCGCTGAGCTTTTGCTGTAAGTCGGCGGTTTGAATATTGATATTGTCGTCACTTTCACCCCCAACCTGGATAGAGATGCCTCCACTATTTGAGAGTAAAGGAACATTGTTAAAGCTGCTATTTTCAATAACCCGAGCAATCTCAGCGCCCAGCTGATTGGCTTCGGCGGCGATAGCTTTACGATCGCTGTCATTTAAGATGCCATTAGCCGACTGAATAGATAGCTCTCTCAACCGTTGAATGTTGTCCGTCACGTTACTGAGACTGCCTGACGCAGTCTGTGCTAAAGAGATACCATCACTGGCATTTCGAATAGATTGGGAGAATGCGGTGGTATTCGCTGTTAAACGATTGCTAATGGCGAGCCCAGCGGCGTCATCAGCAGCGCTGTTGATTCTCAGCCCAGACGCGATTCGCTGCGCAGACGTTGCCACGCCCTGCTGAGCCTGCTGGATATAGCGATTTTGACCACCGATGCCTGAACTGCTGACCATGACTTTACTCCACTGAACCACTCGTTTAATTATCCCGACTCAGGGGTGGAGTTCAACGCCTATTCCGCTATTAGAAAATAGCATTTAGAGGACTTTGGTTATGTTTGGGTACTTTAAGACGCAATATTGCGCGTAAAAGGAGGCAGTGAATTTAAGATGGCATTGCCATAACGACGACTCACCATGCGCCGGTCAAACAAGGTGATTTTGCCACTGTCAGACTCAGAGCGGAGCAGACGCCCGCAAGCCTGAACCAGTTTTAGGGCTGCATCAGGCACACTGATTTCCATAAAAGCGTTGCCACCACGTGTTTCTATCCACTCTGCCAGTGCCGCTTCGACCGGATCATCTGGCACGGCAAAGGGTATTTTGGCAATCACAACATGTGTGCAGTAGCGACCGGGTAAATCAACGCCTTCGGCAAAACTGGCTAAACCAAAAATAACGCTGCCTTTGCCACTATCAATCTGCTTTTTGTGCTGGGTAATTATTTCCTGTTTTGAGCGGCCACCCTGGACCAAAATCAAATCCTGCCACTGAAGAGGCAGCGACTCATGCACCTCTTCCATTTGTCGCTTTGAAGAAAATAACACCAGCGACCCTTGAGTGACATCAAGCATTTTGGGCAAATGTTTAATCAACGCCATCGAATGGGCCTGCGCATCGTTTGCGTCTACTGCCTCCGCAGGCACACAGAGTTCAGCAGAAGCAAAATCGAAGGGACTGGGCACTACCTGATATTGACTGTCAGGCGGGGTGCCTGCCCTCATCTGATAGCGATCAAAGCGCCCTAGCGCAGTGAGTGTTGCAGAAGTAACCACTGCCCCAAAACAATGCTGCCATAAACTGTTTTGTAAGGTGTTCGCGGCAAGTATTGGGCTACTGCACAACTCAAAGTCCAGATAACCGCCGCTTTCAACAACCGTAAACCAACGTGCTGTAGGCACCGACTTACTGCTATCTGGGCTGGCATAACTCTGCCATAGGGCCTGGTTGGCCGCCGCGCGCGCCTGCCAACTGCCAACCACCGGATAACAATTTTCCAAATCGGCCTTGGGCACAGAACAAAAACTGTCCTCCATGGCTTCATTGATCTCAGACGTCATTTTGTCCAGCAAGTCAGACAGGCGATCAAAACTCCGGTTCAGCTCAACCGCCAGGGTTTGAATATTGGCGGGCACAATACCTTGCTCAAACCGGTAACGCAGATTGCGTTCGTCCGGTTTAATTTCGTCGGCCAGCGATTGCAGTAGCGGCCACACTAACTCTTGTTGGTGTTTACACTCCATTAAAATCGCAGGCAATTGCTCCCCGAAACGATCGACGTTCCCGGCACCGCTGATCTGCCCCAGAATCGGACCCAATTGTTTATTGCACTGGTCAAGCCACTTCGTGGTACTTTGAATACGGCTGTGATATGCAAAATGATTGAGTGCTTTATCAGGTAAATGATGGCCTTCATCAAAGATGTAAATGGTGTCTGCCGGGTCCGACAAGATTGCGCCACCACCCAGCGCGAGGTCAGCCAGCACCAGGTCATGATTGGCAACAACACAATCAACGCTGCCCAAGGACTCTCGCGACTTTAGAAAACTACAGGCCGATACATTTGAACAGCGCCGCCCAGTGCACTGTCTGTGATCGGTGGTCACACGACTCCAGTCATCCTGCTGCACGGATTCTGGCCAATTGTCCCGGTCACCATCCCACTGATTACCTGCCAGCGCATCAACCATCGACTGATAAATTTTAACACTTTGCTCTGTCGCCTGAGGTAACTCGTCTTCATAAAGAGCCTGATTTGGGTCAATGCTGCTTTCATGCTCCATCAACAGTCGATCAAGTTTAGTCAGGCACAGATAACGCCCACGACCTTTGGCCAGCGCAAAACTGAACCCTAGCTCACTGTGCTGTTTTAACTCCGGCAAATCCTTGTTAACAATCTGTTCCTGCAGGGCCACTGTCGCGGTTGAGACAACCAGTTTTTTCCCCAACGACTTAGCAATAGGCAAGGCCGCGAGTAGATAAGCCACTGTTTTCCCTGTTCCTGTACCGGCCTCCACGACACACACGTGGCCTTCAGAAGTACGATGGGCCTCTTCATCAAACTCAATGCCACCCAAGGTACGCGCGACCTCGGCGATCATCAATTTTTGCCCATAACGCGCCTTTAGCTCCTTGCTCTCAAGGAACCGACTGTAAGCCGTTTGGATCTGCGTTTTCACCTTTGGTTTCAGCATTCTGGTTTCAATATTCTGTGTTCAATTTCTGAGGTACTGCCCTGTTGCCACGGCAGTACTCAAGTTCAGTATTTGTGGTTTACCCGTGAATAACGCACTATGCTAATATAACGTTCATTTTCCGGGGCTCCATCGCGTTATGCTGACCAAGCTCATCAAGGTAAGCAAAATTATTTTAATCGCCATTGCTGTGGTGGTGGCGAGTGTTTCAATCACCGTTTTCACCTCTCGCTACATGGGCAATACCGCACTCAGCTTTAGTGACTTACTTCCCATAGAGGCCTTGCGCTCAAAAAACTCCGCCAGGCCCGTTAAATACGATTTATTTGATGGGCACACTTTTTGTGAAGAGGCCATTCGCGATCGAGTTAAAGGCAAAATCATATCGCTTACCTCTGACGACAGAACTGCCAGAGTGAATACCTATACCAAAACTAACATTCTGGTGTTCAAAGCGAGCGTAGTGCCAGACGATAAAGAGTTTCTGTCAGAGCAACTTTCCACGCGAGAATTTTCGATCAAATGTGCAACATCGATCGATACCAACAGGGTCGTTCGACTTAATATTCTACCTATATCAAATCCGTAGATTATTGATTGAGTATCTGTAGTTTTGCATTTACCGGATTAGCATACATCTCCAGCACTATTTGCCTATGTTCCGAGGGAATCTCTGCCAGGCGAGCCTCAAAATCCCTGCACGCTGACATTTCCTTGCTCATGTCAAAGGCAATGCCCTTGTCGGTATAAAACACGTTTGGCGCTTTCCCGTGTATCTTCTGCCAGGCAATACAGTTGCTCGCATGCAAAACGTAATTGCCCAGAATCTGCCGGTCAATCTCTTCAACAACAGCCGTGGTATCTTCATACTCTCCGCGTAAGACATCGCCAAATGCTACATGAACATGGCCTTTTTGACCCGTGATACCGGTGGCGATACTGGCGACATCTTCATGTTCATCTTTTTCATAGCGACCATGGGTTTCGTGAGCATGGAGCTCCTTTGCCTTGGCTGCGTCACAGGGGTCTATCTCGTAGGAGATACTCACAGGAACAATATTTAATTCGTGGATATAATCGGTGAGCGGTGCCTTTTTCGCTTTATTTAAGGCAAACATACCAATTACCGCAGAGTTTGTTTGATCTTGTCCGTCCTTCGCCCGCCCTTCACGCTGGGCAATCCAGACATTGGCATTGTCAGCCGTAATAGATTCATGAATATAGGCTGAAAGTTTTTTTGCCGCCTTAAACTTCTCACGTGGAGCGGTGGCTGAGCGGTTCACAATAAAACACTTATTGAGCCGCATCAGATCTGAAACATAAGGTTTGGTCAGCAGGTTATCACCAATGGCAATACGCACCACTTCAAATTGGTTGTTATAGAGCACCAGGCCGACAAAGGCGGGATCCATTGCTATGTCGCGATGATTGCTCACAAATAAATAGGCTTTATTTGTCTCGAGTGCATCCAGGCCCGAAAATGTCAGGGCATGGGTCGTATCAGACATCATAACGTCCATATATCGCTTAACCAGCGACTGCACATCAAACACGCTTTCAAGCCCAGAAAGTTCCCGCCGTAGAGCCCATCTCACCAGTGGGCTGACCAGCCAGGGCACCCAGCGATTAAGGCGGGGCAGCTTCAGGCTGGCAATAGCATGGCAGAATTCAGTGTCCTGAATCAGGCGATCCAGGCCAGGTCGGACCTCTTCGTCATTGAAGGGGCGAATATCATCAAATTGTGTCATTGATTTGCAGGGGAATCTCTAGGAACAAACAGGCGCCAAACATACCGAATTTAGGCCAAAAATGCCACTAGCGATTCATACGCGATCGCCTATTCGCTGGAGTTCACGCACAGACTCATCCAGTGCATGCACACCATCGCTCAGCTGTTCATCGCAGAGATACGGCGCGGGCCCCATACGCAGCCAGTTGTTGCGATAGTCAGTGTGTACCCCACGATCTCTCATCATTTCACTGAGCTGCCGGGCTTTTGGGGCTTTGAAGGCAATAAACCCGCCCAAATACTCAACGTCAGTGCAGAGTTCGATAACACCGGGGTCAAAGTCAAATGCTCGAAAGTCACGTGCCAAGACGTTGAGTTGATGCTGATTGATGTCGTGGAGAAAGCCTGGGTCGAGCTCTCGTTGTTTAAAATAATCAAATACCCAGCAGGCCCTGAAATGGGCTAGTGCATCATATGAAGAGCCATTGAAACAGCTCGCATCATTGGCATAGGGAATGGGGGAGCGGGCCGGATCGACCCCATCCGACAACTGCCGGTAGGGCCCGGTTATCATCGGCCTGAATGAGCGATCTGGCGGTACATGCATAAACGCGTTGCCATTGCCCATTTGGCAATAACTGGAGCCACCACCAATGACAAAGGCCTGTTCGAGATTGTAATCTAATATGGAGAAATCCAGGACATTGACACTTTGATAGGCGTCCACAAGTAACTCGGCACCGTGTTTTTGGCAGAAGGGCAATAAGGTATCAAGCTCCAGTGTCTGCATACCCGTTTCATAACATACAGAAGAGAGGCAAACCGCCGCTGTCCGACTGTCAATCTGGGCGGCCAGCCGTTCAACCAGCTCTGCAGCGGGGCTTGCGGCCACCCTGCACACCTCAACCCCCTCCTCTTCGAGCCTGGCCAACTGCCTGGCCAACATAGGATGCTCTCCATCGGAACACACCACTTTAGGCTTTTTGCGCAAAGGGAGCGCCGATATAAACCGTGCAATTAGCTCATGGATATTGGCTGCCAACGCCAGATTCCGGGGCTCACAATCGATTCGACTGGCAAAACCCGCTCTCACCGTATCGGCCTTGGTTTTCACCAGTTCCCAGCGCTCCTCCCCATAACGGTTCAAGGCTTCCCAGTGTTCCGCATACCCCTTCTCCGCCACGTCCGGTATTGCCTGATGCACATGTCCGGTCAGCATTATTCGAGCCGCCACCTTGGCGTGGGAATAATCGGAGGCAATAGCGTTTGGAGACTGAGCGAGTTCTTGAACAGAGAGCATGGAGCTTTATTCCTCAGGACGATACTATTACAACTATAGTATCTTCTTCGATTAAAAAACGAATAGACGTCCCTATCACCTATCAACAACGCGATTACAATAACATTCTTTATACAGTGGCAGACACCCCATGATTCCCAACTTTGAAACGATCAGCGATTTTTTACGCCAATCCGAGAGTGAATACCAAGTTTTTGAACTGGGTCGCCAAATTCGCCCAGTGACGCAGAGCTGCTTTGAAAACCTCGAAAACAGTCGCTCTCCCTGGCCCTGGCCCTATCTCCAGCAAGCCTGGATCGGTTTAGTTTTTTGGGGTGAAAATCAAGATCCACAGGTATGGTGCCTGCGCTTCCCTCTGGATGAACAAGGTTTACTCCCGCCTGACCAACTAGGCCTGTTTATCGCTAAACTCAAAAATGCGCTCGCAGATAACCTGAAGGCGGTAAGCGAAGGGAAAAAAATACGGGCCGTTATGGACGGGAATCCATTTGTCATTGAATTACCCGAAGATCGAATGGCGTCGTTCCACGCAATCATCCAGTGTACACTTGACCTGCCCCCTAGCGAGTTTTACCGCAGTGCCAGGGCCTATTTCGAGACTGTGAGCCAGAACCCGGACAAGTGGACCGAGATTGGCATTCAGGGCATTGCTGACGTGTGCGCCCGACACGAGGAGGCTGATGTTAATCAAATGTTGATACAAGCCTTGCCTCTGTTGCCCGACGCACCTTTTTTCTGCGTATGCCAATGCCTGGAACACGAATCAATTAACACGGATATGAGCGCTGTACTCAGTAAGATTCTCAGTCAATCACTTGCCGACCCGGGCCGGGTGGCTAGTATTATGAAAGCCATGTCCCAGTCACAATCGATTGAGCTGCGCCAACAAGATCAGCTGGCAGTATTAAAGAGCGATATCCGCAGTAGCCCAGAAGTTTTGACAACCCTGGCCACCCGCTGCCCCACAGACCTGAGCTCGGAGTCACTCACCCTGCCTTTTCTGGAGGCCCTGGCCCTGTTACCCACCCCAGCATTCAAACGGATCATGTCCGAGATTCTATTCCAGGCATCAAACAGACCGGCATTTATGGCTGCATTTCGGTCTCCAGACAGAAGCAATACGCTCGCAGAGGCCATTGGCGAGTTGCTCAAACCCTGATTTGCACGCTGCCACTGTGTTAAACAGGCTCGAACTCCTATACTTAACAGGGTTTATATCACAATGTTAGTTTCGGGCCTTTAGCAGGAGACTCTTTCAAGCGCCTATGAAAATATTGTTAGTCGAAGATAGTCCAACGCTGAGGCACACGACCAGCAGCTTGATTGCCAATGCGGGCCACACCGCCATTACTGCAGATAGCGGTGAGGCGGCCCTGCAGCTCATTGAACACGCCCCCGTTGATATGATTTTTATGGATGTGGAAATGCCGGGGCTCAACGGTTTTGAAACCACCAGGCTCATTCGCGAATGGCTCGGAGATCACTGGGTACCTATCATCTTCTTGACAGGGAAAAATGATGATGAAAGCTATCAAGAGGGAATTGATGCCGGTGGCGACGACTACCTAATCAAGCCCATCAGCCCCATTATTATGTCTGCAAAAATCAAAGCGATGGAACGCATTACGTCCATGCGGGATCAGTTAAACAAATTAAATGAGAAACTGGAAACACTGAGTCAAATCGATGGTTTAACGCAAATTTATAATCGACGTACTTTTATTGAACTGGCAAAACGTGAATGGCTTCAAATGGCCCGCCGACAACAATCTGTCACAATTTTGATGATGGATATTGACCATTTCAAATTATACAACGACACCTACGGCCACCCCGCTGGCGATATCGCGCTGCAAAAGGTATCGAGCGCAATTTCACAGTCGCTGCACCGTCCGGACGATTTAGTTGGTCGTTACGGTGGCGAGGAATTTATCGTATTTTTAGCCAACACCGATCGCTGGGATTCCGTTCATGTAGCCGAACGCATACGGCAAGCTGTGGAGTCGCTTAAGATTGAACACAGCAAGTCTCCCAGCCACCCCTCCATGAGTTTAAGTATTGGCGGAGCCGTCAGCCTTAAAACCACAGGTAGAAACTTAGAAGAACTGATCATTCTCGCTGATAAAGCGCTGTATAAAGCAAAAGAGAAAGGGCGTAATCAAGTTCAATTAGGTTAAGCCTTAATATAGGTCAAAATTCCATTCCCTAGTTCCTTTACTATAGCCTTATCGACTGGCTATTTTAGGACCCCTGATGACTTCAATCCCTGTTTATATGACGGCTAAACATCGCGAATGCGATGATGTTTTTACCACGGCTGAATCAGAAGTGGCTGCAGGAAACTGGCCCCAAGCTGCTGAGCAATGGCAGGTATTCAAAGATGAGTTGGCCAATCACTTTGAGCAAGAAGAGGGCACATTATTCCCCGCGTTTGAACAGGCGACGGGCATGACGGGTGGCCCAACTCAGGTAATGCATATGGAGCACCAACAAATGCGCGCTCTGGTGCAAGACTTAGATACTGCACTCAATGATCAAGACAAAGACCGCTACTTAGGTTTATCTGAAACCTTGA
>CAJWCA010000142.1 GCA_913020395.1 uncultured Cellvibrionales bacterium
GGAAGCTTCTGACATTGAGCGTCGCGGGCGCCAAACGCAGGTAATCGATCTGGGAATCTACCCGCTGGTGGTGCCCGGCCTGCAAGATGATGCCGTGCTCGACTACAATACTTACAGCAATGAAGCCGTGCACATGTCGTTTGCAAGTGAGAACGCCGTTTTAAAAGTGGAATATGATTTGGGCGAACACACACTGACCTCTATTACCGGGTTCTCACAATACGACTATCGCGAAGACAACTACGACGGCGACAATTCAGAAGTCCCACTCATTTCCATCGACATGTCTGAAGACTTCGAACAGTTCAGTCAAGAGCTACGCCTGAGTTCACCCGTGGGTAAAACCGTGGAGTATATGGTTGCTGCTTTTTATCAAAGTTCGGAACAGCGTTACAACGAAGACGCAAGCCTGGAAGTATCTGCTTTAGGCTTGCAACCTGCGCCAGGTTTTCCTGCATTTGATTCACTCGTTAAGCGCCCATTCGCTCAAGACAGCGACACCTTGGCGGCTTTCGGTCAGGCCACCTGGAATATCGCCGATGTGTTAAGACTGACTCTCGGCCTGCGTTTCACGCGGGATGAAAAATCCGGGTCCCGCGAACAAAACACCTATTCTTTAAAAATTGCGCCGGGTGTACTGCAATCGGACATCGCGATTCCCAATACACCGTTTACTGTGGCTGACTTGTTAGCGCTGAACAACGATGGCAACGCCACTCCACTTCCCGATGGTTTTCGGCTGGTAGACCACGCGCTGCAAGGAAAAATTGAATCCGATAACTGGACTCCCTCTGTCAATCTGCAATATGACTTCAATGACAACACCATGCTCTACGCCACCTACTCTGAAGGTTACAAGGCGGGTGGGTTTGATGCCCGGGGAATTAATGGTCTGAGTGCAGGCGCTACCGATGCCTTTGGTCGCCCTTACAGCGTATTTTCTGTCGGGGGCGACAACTTTGAATTTTCTCAGGAGGAAGCCACGACGTTTGAACTCGGCGCCAAAATGTCTCTGCTGGAAGGCACTGCAGAGTTGAACGTTGCGCTTTATCAAACAGACTACACCGACATGCAGGTGAGTGTGTTTGATGGCACATTTGGTTTTACTGTGCTTAATGCGGGTGAAGCAACGGTTCGAGGACTGGAAATGGACGGTCGTTGGCAACCAAGCGCTAATCTATTCTTTACGTCAGGTCTCGCCTATTTGGATTTTGAATGGACCGACTATAAAGAAGGCGCCTGCCCCGGCGAAGGTCACTCTACGCCAAGCCCTAGCGGCAGCAGCAATTGCGTTTATGATGGATTGGAAAACAATCACACTCCCACATGGACATTTAATGTCAGCGCCAATCATACCTACGCACTTGGTGAACGCTTTGAACTGCGCTCGACGCTGGATGCTAATTTCAAGTCCAGTCACTTTGTGGCCAATACGTTAGATGCCCGCTCGGAGCAGCCAAGCACAACGATAATCAATGCACGCCTGGCGCTGGCCTCAATGGAGGACACTTGGCAAATTGCGCTGAGCGCTAAAAACCTGAGCGATCGTGAGGTGATTAACTACGCAACCAACCTGTCCCAGAGCCGCGGTGGTTTGAACGCTCAAATTGGTCGCCCTCGTACGGTTGCGATAGAGGGAACTTACCGTTTTTAGGGTTGGGTCAGTGATCACCGGATCACAGGGATATTAACTCGTTCATTAAAATATTTGTGTTTGTGTCACACTTGCCCATTGCCAATCGACTACTTAATAACAGACATTAATTAGGAGATTACAATGGGCACCACCAATACCGCGCAAAGCATTGAACCCTTGAGCGACGTACTTCAGGCAATGGGCAATGTACATAAAGCCATTGACCGATATGGACTAGAAAGAAGTCTCTATCATTTGATATTACTTCGTGCCTCACAGATCAACGAATGTGGCTATTGTGTACAAATGCATACCCGAGAGGCGAGGGAGGATGGAGAACAGAACCAGAGATTGGATCAGCTTGTTATTTGGCGTCAGTCTGAGCTATTTAGCGCTAGGGAAAAAGCCGCTCTGGCATGGACTGAGGCACTCACACAGCTGCCAGTACGCGATGATTTTGAAGAAGAGAAAGAGGCCTTAAACACCCATTTTTCACCGCAAGAGATATCCCTTCTAAATAGTAACATCGCCATGATCAATCTCTGGAATCGAATGGGAGTTGCCAATCACATGTGATAGCCCCACTCTACGAGCGTCTCCATTTGTGCAGCTCATCCACTACAATTAAACTCGTTGCTACCAACAGTAGCGACCCCCATTGCTCCAGAGACACCGGTTGAACCATCAACACGCCACTCAAACCCGGGGTATACATTGCCCCGATGTGGAGCCCTTGGGCGGTCAACATGCCAAAAAGTAGTAGCGGATTGCCAAAAAAAGGCTGCCTGAACATGGACTGGGTTTCTGAGCGGCTATTAAGCACATGCACATTTTCAAATAGCACCATCAATAACAGCGTTGTATTTCTGGCCACAGTTTCCTCGACACCAACAGACAGATTCCAATAAAAAACGATGAAAGCCAAACTCCCCATTACCGCTGCATTGATTGCCACCCTTTCCAACATCAAACGATTAAATATTGATTCACCGGGAGGGCGAGGCGACTGTTTTAATTCATTGCCCTCAGGTGGTTCAAACGCCAAGGCCACATCCTGGATGCCATTTGTGACTAAATTCAGCCATAACAGCTGAATGGGAAACAGGGGAATAGGGACGCCAAACAATACACTCAGAATGAACAGGGTAATTTCTGCGGCCCCTGTAGAAATCAACAAAAACACGACCTTGCGTATGTTGTTGTAAACCACCCTGCCCTGCTTGATCCCTTCAACGATGGAGGCGAAGTTGTCATCGGTAATAATTAGCTTACTACTTTCACGAGCCACATCGCTGCCTCGCTTTCCCATCGCAATGCCCACATGGGCATGGTGCAATGCCGGTGCATCATTCACGCCGTCTCCGGTCACCGCCACATAGTGGCCAGCATCAATGAGCTGCTCGACAATAAGTGTTTTTTGTTCGGGTGCAACACGCGAGAATACCCGGTTTTCACAGATGAGTTGCTTAAGCGTCTCCGGGCGGTTTAATGCAGCATGAAGTTCTGCTCCGGTGACAGCCCTGTCCCCGCGCTGGCAAATTCCCAACTGCTCAGCCAGTGCCAGAGCCGTTTGCGGGTGATCACCTGTCACCATAATGACGTCGATTCTAGCCTTGTGACACTCTGCCACTGCGCCAATCGCCTCTGGCCGCAACGGATCAATCATGGCAACAAACCCTAGAAATCTTAGATCATTCAGTTGCTCGGCGGGATCCATTCCCGAGCTATTAAGGGCTCTGTCAGCCAGAGTTAAAACTCGATAGCCCTGGCTGGCTAGATTGGAGACATCCTTGAGCAGCTCCTCTACGTTAACGCCTGAGCACATAGGCAGAACCTTTTCGGCACTTCCTTTTACACTTAGGTGTGGTAAGCCAGACACCAAGTTAACGCTGGCGCTAAAAGCTTGCTCCGACTCATAGGGAATAATGCCTTGCTCAGGATAAATACTTTGCGCCTGTTGAAGATCAAAGCCGTATTTTGCGGCTAAAACTAAAAAAGCCAGATCGACGCCATCACCGCTGGCTAAACGGTCTCCTCCCTGGAAGGTCAAGCTTGACTCGTTAGCCAGCAAACCAGCGCGAACCAGATTTTCCAGGTCACCACTGTCCACATCATTGGATTCAAACGCTTGAATTTCACCATGAATGTCCAGGCCCTCACCGGCAACTCCAAACTGACGACCTGAGGGCAAAACTACTTTTTTGATGGTCATCTCGTTAACGGTCAGAGTGCCTGTTTTGTCCGATGCGATACAGGTGCAAGAACCGAGAGATTCCACAGCTATCAGCTTGCGGACTATCACATTCACTTTAGCCATGCGGCGCATACCAATTGCCAACGCTACCGTAATGGCGGCAGGAAGCCCTTCAGGAATAGCAGAGACAGCAAGTGCCACGCCCAATAAAAACACCTGTTCCAGATCTGCCCCACGCAAAATGCTGATCACAAATAATAGCGCGATGACGACAAGCACGGCATAGGTGACATGCAAGGTAAAAGATTCTATCCGTTGCAACAGCGGTGGCTTCTGAGTTTCACGCTCACCCACACCCACCGCGATCTGACCAATTTTGGTATTTGCGCCAATACCAATAACAGTGCCCTGGCTTCGACCATGACTGACGATAGTACCCGCAAAAACCTTATTTTCATTTTCAACAAGAGGCGCCTCATCATTCGCCGACGTGGTGACCTGCTTGCCTGCAGCCAGCGACTCTCCGGTAAGAATTGACTCATCAACCAACAAACCCTGACTGTGGTTAAGTTCGATATCTGCGGGCACTCGATCACCCGACACTAGCTGTACCCTATCGCCCGGCACAAGCTCCTTTGCATCGATCTTTTGGCTGACACCATCACGAATGACCACAGCATTCTGAGGCACCATTTTTTTTAAGGCTATTGCCGCTTGCTGGGCTGAGTATTCTTGTACGGTCCCGATGGATGCGTTAAGCAAAAGTACAATGAATATAAAAATGCCATTAACGCTTTGCCCCAGTGCAAATGAAACCACTGCCGCCGCAAACAACATATAAATAAAGGGACTCAAAAACTGATGAACAAAAATCAACAACACATGTTCGCCCTCGGGCTCCGGGAGTTGATTTGGCCCGTACTGCGCTTGCAAGCATTTGACTTTTTCACTGGTCAAGCCGGTCACTGAGATCCACCTCTAACAGATAACACTATGATAGTAGCATCTATCACACAAACCCTACGCCGAGGAACTGGAAAGTACACTCAGGGTCATATAAAGAAGACATAGCCTGATAGTCAATTGAAATTTTTTTGTGCTGAGTCAATGAAGTGAGCATATAATGCGCATTCCATGTTCTCGAGCGCAATATGAATCACTCTCTCCCCTTCCTTGCGCTATAGTTTATGCAACTTAGTAGAATATCGTTTTTTGTGAACATCCACCAATAGGGAGGGATGACTGCAATGCCCTTTCCCGGAGATGCCTATTCGCCCAAACAAATTGCGGAATCTATTAACAACGTTGGTATAAAAAAGGCGAACCTACCCACCTTACAAACCGTGACACTAGGGGTGTTAGCGGGTGCCTTTATAGCGTTTGGCGCCATGTTTTACACGGTTGTTATTACCGATAGTCATTTAGGTTTTGGGCCCACTCGCTTATTAGGGGGCGTGGCTTTCAGCCTTGGATTGATACTCGTCGTTATTGCCGGTGCCGAATTATTTACAGGCAATAATCTGATTGTTATCGCCTGGGCCGAAAAAAAGATCACCTCCAAACAACTACTGCGGAATTGGGGGCTGGTCTATTTAGCCAATCTGATTGGAGCACTTGCCAGTGCCTGGTTTATGTGGCGGTCGGGGCTCTTGGATTCTGGAGATGGGGCCGTAGCGTCAACGGCATTAAAAATTGCCGAAGCAAAAATTAACTTGCCCTACGAACAATCTTTTATAAGAGGCATTCTGTGCAATGCCTTGGTTTGTTTGGCTGTGTGGCTGTGTTTTGCTGCTCACACTGTTTCGGGAAAGATTCTTGCCATACTATTTCCAATTTCTGCATTTGTCGCCTTAGGCTTTGAGCATTCCGTTGCCAATATGTATTTAATTGCCGTTGCAATTTTTCAGGGCGGCACGGATATTTCCTGGGCGGCCTATGCCATTAATTTAGCAACGGTATCTGCGGGCAATATTATTGGCGGCAGTGTGTTGGTGGCATTAGTTTATTGGTTATCGTACCTCTACCATAGTGAGCCATCATCATAATTGAAACTCGTGATGAATGCCCTCCACATCCATATCGCGCGCCGGGGAAGCAAAAACCTCCGTGCCTGTTTCCACAAAACCGCACTTGAGTAACATGTGACGAGACCCCAGGTTATCACTCATGGTGGTAGCGATCAGTGTTCCGCTGATCCCACTGTCGCGCATGGCCTGAAGCGCGAGCTTCAAAGCGCGGGTCGCAATGCCCTTTCCCCAATAAGGCTTGCCCAGCCAATAACCTATTTCGAGTGGTGTGTTCGACTCCCGTGTAAAGTAACCAATAGAACCCACGGCAGTGCCCTCCCAGCGGATAACATAAGATTCCATTTCTCCAACAGCAACAGATTGGGCAATCGTTTTCCTTAAACGGAATTCCTCATAGGATATCGGGTAAGTCAGACCGCCACCCGACATCCAACTGACGTCTTTATTATTGCCCAGTGGGTACAGGGCTTTAATATCGTCTTCGTTTATTAATTGTATTGTCACTGTCATTGGATACGTTTTTCCCAGTTTTGTCCTTGATTTAGAGGCCAATACATTAACGCTCCGTCATTGTTAGCCCCACGCCTGCTCCAACCAGCATACTGCCGGCACCGATGTTCATCAACCGAACCACCAAGGGCCTGGATTTTAACCAGTTAGAAACCAAGTGAGCTCCACAGCCCATTAAGGAAAAAACCAACACGGTAAGGCATGAAAACCAAGTACCCAACAAAGCCATTTCCAATGCGGCGTTGCTCGAACCTTCACTGATAAACTGAGGAATAAAGGCCAGCATAAACATACCAACCTTGGGACTTAAACCTGCGGTCAGAAATCCGCTCACAAACACTTTACCCAGGCGAGCCTGATCCACACGCGCAAAAGAAATCAGCGAATCGGATCGAATGGCCTTGTATCCCAGCCAGATTAAGTAGATTGCACCCGCGGCTTTAACTACCGTAAATGCCAGATTGGAGGCGAACAGCAGCGTTGTCAGCCCGAGGGAGGCTAATAAGACATGTAATTGAATACCCAGGCCAGAGGCGACAGAAGAAACTACCGCTGCCGTAGAGCCTTGGGACAGTCCTCTGGCAATGGACAAAATATTACCGGGCCCCGGGGTCAAAATAAATAGCAGGCTCGTTAGGGTAAATAAAGCAAAGTTGTCCATTTGTAATTCTCCAGCAGATTAATTCAGTTTATATCAACGTCAGCGCCACAATACGATAACACTGCGCCGATAAAACATTGTTCCAGTTTCGGCTTCCACAGCCGCACAAATGAAGTACAATGTTTCACACATGTGGATATTTGGAGAACGACATGACTCTCGACAAACTGGATCACGCCATACTCAATGAGCTGCAGACCAACGGCCGCCTGTCCTACGCCGAACTGGGTGAGCGCATAGGGCTCTCTAAAACCCCCTGCTGGAAGCGAGTGCAAAGGCTGGAACAAGAGGGAATGATCAGCGGCTACCGGGCAGAGGTGAATCCCCGAAAAGTTGGGCTGAACTTTCAGGTATTTTTAAACATGACCATCAAACACATGAAGGCCGAAGAGTTTGAAGCCGCTATCGTTAAGTTTGATCAGATAACGGATTGTTTTGCCGTTGCTGGAGACTCGGATTATTTGGTCACGGTGGTAGCTTCGGATATTGATGAGTTTGATGATTTGATTCGATACAAATTTCCACATCTGCCAGGCGTGGAAAGAATCTCTACGACTCTGACGTTACGGACCATTAAGAGTGGAGGAGCCATTCCAATTCCTGGAGCGAAAATGGGGTAAGCTGACGGCCCTGGGCCGCTTTACTTGCTTAAACGCTTTTATTATCACTACCCTGACTGAAGAGGCTTTTAACTCCGTCGGCTAAACCCATCAATTTTTCTCTCAGCGTTTTCTTAACTTTAATTGTTGCTCCGCCAAACAGCACGAGCCCCTCTAGGACAATAGTAGGCGCATTAGCATCTGCCCTGGAGGCGACTTTATTATCTACGCCCCCAAAAATACAAAGCGCCTTGGAAATAACATTACACCCTTCTGGTATATAGATGCTGGCACCGGCAAACAAGCAGATCATTCGAACACGCACGACAGGACGGCTAAAGCACGCCTCACTAAAATCAATTTCTCCACCGCCAAAAATGTTTACCATTCGGATTTCTTTGGCCACATTCCAGGCACCGTTTCGAGTGCTGCCGCCAAAGATATTGATCATATGATCCACCTCCTGAGTCTCATCGGCACTGTAACTGAAACCCATTTCTTCTTTCTTTTTCTCAGCGTAACTCTTGTCTACACCCATTTGTAGATCCGCCGTTAGATCCGCGAGAGCCTGGTGATCCTGCTCATTAAGCGCCTCATCCAGACGCCTCTCAAAGGCCTCCAGGGACAACTGGCGGTGCCCGTAATTAACAATCAACTGATCGATGACTTCTTCTCGAAGTACCTCTATGGGCTTATCTTGGGCGGCAACAGACATGGTGTTTTCCTTTATAATAATGGGCGTGCAGGTGAATGCAGGCTTCTTGGCCAAGTGCCATGATTTTGCATGATTTCATACAAACGCGCCAGCACATCTGACACTGCAGTGCTGTGCTCGTAAGGGCCTGGCGAAGATAGTTCAACAAAAACGCTAAGCTTGATGGTTGCTCAAGCGAAACTACGTTATCGTTCGACATGGCGTATATCTACAGGACGCGCCAATTTTTCTTCACCTCATACACCAGAAAACATCACAAGCCTTAGAACTGTCGAGAATACTTACACTTCCGTTAATATCATTATAGAATATAAGTCTATGTGGTTAATTCATAGAGGTTTTTTTATTTTGGAATGATCATTGCGTAGACTCTTGCCGGTAAGTAATAGGAGCAATTCATTAAAATGGAAAGTAAAAGTAAAATAGAAAGTAAAATGAAAAAACATCTATTAGTTTTCGCGTTATTGATCTTGTCACCCTACCTAAGTGCTACAACAATTAACTGGACTTGGACGGGCAGCTCATACGGTTCGGCATCAGGGACGTTCACCTATGATAGTGCGCTCGATGGTACTGGTATAATCACTGCGGATGATATCGACACCTTCACTATGGATAGATTCTGGGATGGATCTCTCATCGGGTCTTGGGATTTAGCAGACGGAACTACTGGACGTGGTTTTAGGATTTCATTTGACACAAACTCGACCCAGATAGTTCTGGGGGGAATTCCTCCTTTCGACCCAACAGGCGATTGGGATGATAATTTCTCCCCTTCATTTGGTAATACTGATACCTATAATTCACTTTCGTGCGGCAACCTCAACTGTGCATTTGGTGTGGGCTTTCATGGGGATCTTAGGCCCATTAGTGAGTCCTCGCAATTTACCACCGTTAGGGCCACCTTGCCCTTAGTTTTACAGATACCCGGTGGCTTGGATCAAGAATGTACAGCCTTGGGTAGCCACCAATTTAGTACATCAGTTGAAATTGGACTTCCCGATGGAGACGCCGTTGCGTTTGTAGATTGGTACTTAAATGGTCAATTGATTCAGGGGGGAGTCAATACCGAACTGTTGATTGACGGCCAATTAGGCCTGAATCAAGTTCGTGCAGAAGTAGGAACCGCCCTTGGCTGGACGGGCAGTGTACAGGCCGAGGTAAGCATCGGTGACGAAACAGCTCCTGTTATTGAGGCCTTTTTCGTAGATGTAAAAACGGGTGAGCCCGTTAACGTGATCAGCAACCGAGATGACGCAGAAGTCTACCTGGATGTGTTTGATGTTTGTGATGCAGAGCCAGAGGTGGAAGTTATCGTGGGAATTCCAGCTATTAACGGAAGTGCTGTCACTGCAAACACCTTCAAGAAATCGGAAAAAGTTAGCGTGGCGGTTGAAGGTATTGCTGAAAATGTCGAACTTAAAGTGATCGCTACAGACAGTGCGGGAAATGTATCCAGCGGTGGTGCCTCTATTCTCATTGAGCGCTAGTCGCCCTCGGCCAATAGCGTTTGAGGTTGATGCCCTATCGGTTTTCGATAGGGCATCCACAAAAAAGACCAAGCAGGAAAAATAAGATTTTTCTTCATGTGAGGTTTGGAATAGCACTGCTCATTATGAGGTCTGTTTGTGTAACAGATTCACTTGAAGTGTATTCAACTACTATGGCATTTTTTGCAGATTTTCTAGGTCTTTTTGCTGCCTTTTTGTCAGTGCCTTCTAACTCTCCAATGAGAGACTTTAACAGCTTAGAGTGATCATATGTGTCAGGCTCTATCGTCCAGATGGTCGAAACACTGGCCGTTGTTTCATTTGAATTTGCAAAGGCAGGGAAGTCCGCTCTGTCTAGTTTCGCTGAAGAAGTCGACTCTCTTTTTTAATCGGGGACGTTATTAGTGGCCACTACCTGCGCCTCCCTTTCCTCTCGGAAATCACTTAATCCTAAAAGCACCAGCTCGTAGGTTTTGTCAATATTATCCGCAATATCCAGCTCGTCTAATACGCCTAGGCCGTCTAATATTTCTCTGGCTTCAGTAAAGCCTTTCTCAATACCTCCTCCTATAATTTCGAGAAAGTTATCAAGCTGTTCATTCTCTGACAGCTCTGGATGCTGTTCTTGGTAAAGGGAAAAGAAGCCGGTTGAAAGGCTCACAATACGATTGGCTGTTGCATCGGGGCTGACGTCAAGGCCCGACTCATAGGCATTGTCTATCGCCTTGGGTCCCAGGGTGGATTCCAAGGCTTCTCTAAGCGCTTCGAGTGCAGTTTTGAATAGAAGGGCCTGGGGCTCATTTTTACTGCTCAGGGAAAGATCAAGGTGAGCTTGTAATATGCTGGCATTTCGCTCAGACCTTACGTCTTCACTACTAACCTTTTGCGCCAACTCCGTTTCAGGTATTTGTTTGCGCTCATGGTTTGAATGATCTGAACTTACCGGTTGATTAGTCCCGAGGGTCTGAGCGGTCTCAACATGACGATAGCTGCTAATGGGATTGATAGGCATGAGGCGACCTCAAAAAGAAGGTGATACAGAGGCTTCTATTATGGGGGGTACTGGATGTAAATTGAATACAGCTTTATAGAATATAAAAGCTAGATAACTGTGTTTTTAATTATTTGCAGCTGGATCTAACCCAAGTAAGAGTGCTGCGAAGAGCTATTTCCTTCCCGGCTGCTACTCATACCCATCCTCTCATCAGCTGCCACCTGCGGTAATATCATCGTCGCTGAAATTCGGTCTATATAGGATGCTGTCGAGCTAGCTGAATTGGGGAGACTAAAGGCGAAGTCTTTCAGCCCTAAGCCATTGATTTTTTGTTGAGGACTGGAGTTTTTTGTCTCGAAAATGACGAAATTTAGGTTAGCTTGACAATACTTTCGCCGGAATTGAAGAGTTGATTTTGGCGGCCAACAGGGTTGGCAAAGGGAGGTCCTGCAAGACTCCGGCACGCTAGGGCTTCGAATTTTGAAGGGTGCAGAACGAAAAAACCCCGGCTCAAAGAACCAGGGTTTTTAATATGGCGAACTCGGAAGGATTCGAAC
>CAJWCA010000143.1 GCA_913020395.1 uncultured Cellvibrionales bacterium
CGTCAAAGAAAGTCCAATTGCGCACCATGGCCATCTGGCGGGCCTGTTTGTCGGAGCGCTCGATGCCCATTGAGCTGTAGAGTGCATTGGCAGAGCCAAACTGACGGTCGCGGTGCACACCTTCATAACGAACCGACCAATCGAAATCGGGATTGGGGGTTTTTCCCGCCATCAATTCAGCAATCAGGGCGTCTTTCAGGGCGTCTTTTTTGGCTCCCGAAACAACATAGGTCTGCCAGGGTTGCACGTTACAGTTTGAGGGTGCCAATTGAGCGCTGTTGAACAGCGCTGTCAGGGTTTCCTGGTCGACAGGTTTGTCCAGGAAGGCTCTTGTGGATACACGGTTTTTCAGGGCATTAACTACAGGCATTGTTCGTCTCATACTTAAGTCTGGAATTTGTCCAGACTATATCAGGATTATGAGATAGGGGAAAACCCTTGTTACTGGATGGCCTGAAGAAAGGTGGCAATGTCTTTGTAAACCGGTGAAGTGCTTTGAGTTGATTCACCTAAGGTGAAGTGCTCGAGGCCCGCCATATGTCCGGCTTCATCATAGTTGATATGGGTGCAAACTGAGGCATTTTCAGGTGTGTTGGCCTTGCCACACAGAGACTCAGCCATGTGTTTTGCCGGCCAAACAGAATCCTTGCCACCCGTTAACAACAGGAATGGGGAGTGGATGTTCTCTGCCTTGATGAGGGCTTTCTCCACGGCCTCAGCATTGGCAAGTGACGCGGTATGCCAATACACCATTTTGCTTAACCCCGCTTTTTTGAGCCCTGTTCTGGATACGTAAGGGACGTGGTCCAGGGGTTTACCGTTGAGGCTCCAGCTCGATGAGGCCTGGGCGATGGTGGAGGTGTCTTTGGGAATGCCCGACCAGACGACAGAGCTGGGTGCAACGGCCACGGTGCCCTTGTAGTCTGCGTCGTGCGCAGCCAAAACCAGGGCGAGTTCGGCGCCCTTGGATAAGCCCAGAATCAGCACTCCATCAGCCCGGGTTTCTTTTTGGTCCATTAGCCATTGTTTGGGGGCCTCAAAGTATTCCAGAGGGATTAATTCCAGTGCCTCGGGTAGCGGGCCGTCCCGGAAATAGGCGAGAGAGAGGGTGGGATACCCCAGGTTGGCAATGGCTTCTGCCATCTCATTGGTTTTACCGCCCGCGGAACCTGTGAGCACAATAACGCCATAATTGCCCTGTTTGCCAGAGGGGAAGTAGTCGGCGACGAAGCGCTCGTCGTTAACTGCTCTGTTGTTAACGGCCTCAGCATTGGCTGCCACAGCATTGGCTGCCACAGCGTTGGCTGCCACAGCGTTGGCTGCCAAGACGTTTATTGTCAGGGAGAGAAAAACAATGAGAGAAAGATAAACGAATTTCATAATGATGATCCGCAGAAAGTGGGTTTGACGTTACCGCCTAATGAATTAGTTGGTACTCTAATGCGGGTCTGTAGATAAATCAACTAATTAATTAGTTTAACTGTCAGGCGGTGAGAGTTTAAACGTGTCGGCGAGCAGCTGATAGGACCGTAAACGGGCGTTGAAATCGTGAGTGATGGTGACGGTCATCAACTCATCGGCAGAGAACAGCTCGGCCAATTCAAAGAGCTTGTCTCGCACCTGTTCCGGCGTGCCAATGGCTGCGTGGGCAGAGCGTTGTTCAATAAACTGCTGTTCATCGGCGCTTAAAATAACCTGGCTGGCCTCTTCTGGTGTGCATATGCGGCTATCGCCTTTACCCGTGGCAAAACGCAAAAAGGAAATCTGGCGGCTGAGGGCCAGGCGTTTGGCCTCTTGTTCCGTTTCGGCGCAGACGACATTTACCGTGAGAGAGCAATAGGGTTTGCTGCAGTGAGGTGAGGGTTGGAATTGCTGTCGGTAGTAGTCGAGAATGCGGGCATCCATATGGGGATTAATAAATAATGCAAAGTTATAGGGAAGGCCTCGCTCGCCCGCGAGCACTGCGCTGTCCGGGCTAGAACCTAACATCCATAAAGGGCTCGGAATAGTGGGGCGCGGTTTAACGCTCGGCTGGAAGTCGTCGTCGAACAACATAGATTGCAGTTGTTGGACCATTTCCGGAAATTTGTCGAAGCGGGTTTTGCCATCGTGAGACAAAGCTTTGGCAGAGACCATGTCGGTTCCTGGGGCCCGCCCTACGCCAAGATCAATGCGATCGGGAAACAGACAGGCGAGAGTGGATGCAATTTCCGCCACCTTGTAAGCGCTGTAGTGGGGCAACATGATGCCGCCGCTGCCGACACGAATAGTGTTTGTATGCTGGGCGATGGCGGCGATTAATATTTCGGGTGCGCTGCCCGCCAGTGCGTCGGTGCTGTGGTGTTCTGATACCCAGAACCTGTGAAAACCGAGTGACTCTGCGAACGCGGCGAGTTCGAGTGTTTCACGAAAAGCTTGCTGCGCGTTAGACCCCTGGCGAATGGGGGATTGATCCAGAATGGATAATTGCATTTTTTTCATGTGTCCGCGTTGTCTAAAATTACCGGGCCGCTGCCTTCGCTGGCCAGTTTGTCATCGAGATTATAAATCGGGCAGTTTTTCATAGAAAGGCACCCGCAGCCAATGCAGCCGGTAAGGGAGTCCCTCAATCTTTCCAGGTAGGCTATGCGTTCATTCAACCCGGATTGCCAGTGGCGGGAAAGTCGTTGCCAATCTTTCATTGTGGGGGTGCGGCTTTCGGGCAGCGCGGCAAACTCTGTTTTAATTTCCTGCAGACTTATACCCATTTTCTGCGCGGCTTTGATAACGGCTACGCGTCTCATGACATCTTTTTTATAGCGACGCTGATTGCCCTCGTTGCGCCAGCTGCGGATCAAACCCTTGTCTTCATAGAAGTGTAAGGTCGAGACCTTTACACCACATCGTTTGGCCACGGCGCCAACCGCGAAATAGGTTTCAGTCATCTTTCAGCCCTCGAAGGTTTTTATGATCATACTGAAAAAAAAGCTTTACCTCAACTTACCTTGAGGTTTTATGCTGTGGCCACATTCATGAAACAGAGGGCAGACGTGTGTTGCATTTAGAGCATTTAAATTTAGTGGTAAGAGATATTCCAGAGACCTTAAAATTTTATCAAGCGGCTTTCCCCCATTGGCAAGTCAGAGGGGGTGGTGAAAGTGACTGGTACGGCAAAAAAAGAAACTGGGTTCATTTTGGTGACGACTACCAGTACCTCACCTTCAACGACCGAGGCGAAGGAGAGAATCGGGACCTGACCGGGGTTCAGTTGGGGCTGGGACATTTTGCTTTTGTCACCTCGGATATAGATGGTGTTGTATCGCGATTGGCAGAGGCGGGATTCGCCATTGATAAACCCGGCGCAAATGCACAGCACCGAGACAACCTCTACTACATTGACCCCAATGGATATGAAGTGGAATTTGTTCAGTACAGAAGCGACAAACCAGAAGAGCGTAATCTTTATGAAGACTAACACCATTTCGGAATTGAATCGGTCTGCGCCGTCTAGCCCGGGGGCGAAAGTTGCGGTTGTGTATCACTCGGCAACGGGCACAACACAGGCACTTGCACATGCAATCATCGAGGGTATCAACACCGATACTAGTGTGGAGGTAAATGAGTTAAGGATCGTGGGATCGGATATTCGGGAAGGAAGATTTGTGAACGATGCGTTTATGCAAACCCTTTGTGAGGTCGACGCAGTTGTCTTTGGCACACCCACCTACATGGGAAGTGTGTCTGCTCAGTTTAAAAGTTTTGCCGATGCCAGTGGCGAGCTGTGGTCGACACGCAGCTGGGCGGGCAAAGTGGCGGCCGGTTTTACGATTGGCTCCAATTACAGTGGCGATCAGTTGAGTGCAATTCAATATCTGAATGTGTTTGCCAGTCAGCACGGCATGTTATGGACCAGCCTGGATATTCCGGGTGGCTATGATGAAGACGGCTTGAATCGGCTCGGGGCACAGAGTGGTTTGATTGCGCAATCTGCCGATGGCAGGGTCGATCCGATTGATTTGGGTACTGCGCGACATCTGGGCATGAGAGTGGCCCGGTTTGCAAAACTGGTGAATGCAGCGCCTGTCAAAATCTAGCCCCCCGGGGCGCTGGCTGCTACGCTTGGTTCATTAAGGTTTGACACTACCGGAGTGCTATGACCTACTGGCCCCCTTTTTTTGATGAGCCTCCCCTATGAAAAAATGGATTGCCCGAATGTTCCTGCGCTTGACCGGGTGGCAGGTGGTGGGAGAGCGCCCGGCGCATCGTCGGTATGTGTTGATCGCAGCGCCTCACACCTCAAATTGGGACTTTCCGTATATGCTGGCATTTGCCGCCGTGTTTGATATCGAAGTGACATGGATGGCTAAACACAACTTATTTTATCCGCCGATGGGCTGGGTGATGCGCGCATTGGGTGGCATGCCCATTGTTCGCCACAAAAACCTTAATGTTGTGGGTAGTACGGTTGAGGCGTTTAAGCAACGTTCAGAGTTGGTGATTGTTGTGCCCACCGAAGGCACTCGGCGGCGGGCAGAGTTTTGGAAGTCCGGGTTTTATCACATTGCCGCCGGAGCCGGTGTGCCCATCGTGCCATCCTTTCTCGACTACGGGAAAAAACGCGGTGGTTTTGGGCCCGCCCTGCATGTGACTGGAGACATGGCCAAAGATATGGCATATTTTCGAGAGTTCTACAAAGGTGTAGAAGGGCGATTTCCCGAAGAATTCGGCCCTATCCGTTTGCGTGAAGAGTTGAGTGCGCAGGAGCAAAAATCAAAGTCGTGAGGGGAGTCTATGACGAGAGTCGAGAGAGTATGGGTGTGTGTATTGTCCGCCTTGTTACTGACTGCTTGTGAATCGGAGAATGACCATTTCTGTGCAAAATACTCCTATTACCACAAAGAGCTGACCCGACCGGGTAACCTTCCTTACCGAGATATCAAAGCCCAGCTGAGGGCCACGCTGGCGGATGAAGACAAAGATCACGATCAAACTCGCATTGCGCTATTTGTACTCGAAGATATCGAAAATGAAGTCAAGGGAGACGATGAGCCTGCGATAGAGTTTTGTAAGCGACGCAAGCGTTGGGAGCGATATCGCTGAGCACCTTGTGGCTTAGACCATCATTGTTCTAGCAACAACGTTGATCATTCGGCTTGGGGTGTCGATAGCAGGTTGGTGGTGCTATGAAGGTGACGGTAAGCCGTGGGGGTCATCGCCAGCTGTCGGTTAAAGGCTTTGATAAGACGGAGGTCTGTCTGAAACCCGGTTTCAAGTGCAATGGTTTTTAAGGGGGCCTCAGTTCGGGTCAGCAGCGATCGCGCTTCGTCCAGTCGAAGGCTTTCCAGATATTTACCGGGGGTTTCGCCCACACTTGCCAAAAACTTTCTGTGAAAATTCCGCATGCTCATGCCCGCATAATCGGCGACATCATCGATGTTTTTAATCGTTTTCAGATGGCTGGACATCCAATCAATCAAGGCAGAAAAGGCGCCGTTGTAGCCGCTTTGTCCTTTTAGCAGGGTGCTGAACTGCGCTTGGTTGCCAGGCCTGTGAGCATAGACCACCAACCTTCTTGCGATGGCCATCGCGTAATCGTGCCCGAGATCTTCCGCAACTAAAGCCAGTGCCATATCAATGCCGGCGGTCACGCCTGCAGAGGTCCAGATGTTGCCCTGTTGGATATAAAGTGCATCTCCGTCAACGTCTATCGCTGGAAACGCACGTTGCAGATGATCTGAAGACTCCCAGTGGCAGGTGGCTCTCTTGCCATCTAGCAGCCCGGCCTGAGCCAATACAAATGAACCGGAACAGACCGAGCAAACCCGGCGGGCCTGAGTGGCCACTTTCTGAACCCATTGTATGAGCTCCGGGTTTTTACAGGCGCGAGCAACGCCATTTCCCCCGGCAATAATCAGTGTGTCCAGATCCTCCCAGTCAATTGATTGATAGGGTGTCGACTGCATTGTCAGGCCAGACGTTGTTTCAATGGCGTTGCCATCCAGGCTCGCTAACGTGAGCTCATAGGGTTGGGTGCCATCCGGCCCTGGAATATTCGCAAAGACTTCGTGAGGGCCTGTGATATCCAGTACCTGCGCGCCGTTATATCCAAGTACAACAACTTTCCGAGTGTGCATTATTGCTATCCAAATGGCAGAAAACGGCAATAATATGTCATATCGGCCAGACGCGCAAAACCGCTATGGTGCTGAGACACATTACAGGACATTAAACGCAGGAAAATTCCCATGACATTACATTTTGGACTGGTTTTATACCCGAACCTCACTCAATTGGATCTGACTGGCCCCTTCGAGGTCTTCAGCCATGTGCCCGACGCAAAAGTGCATTTGATCTGGAAAGATACCGCGCCCGTCACCGCCGATACCGGCATGCAGATCATACCCACCACCTGCTTTGATGACTGCCCACCGCTCGATGTGATTTGTGTGCCGGGCGGTTTCGGCCAGCGGGCTTTGATGGAGGACGATCAGGTGCTGGGTTTTTTAAGGCAGCAGGCGGAGCAGGCCCAATATATAACCAGTGTTTGCACTGGCTCCTTGGTCTTGGGGGCTGCAGGCTTACTGGACGGCTATAAAGCGACCACTCATTGGACTCAAATAGAAGCGCTGAAAGATTTTGGCGCGGTGTATACGCCGGGCAGAGTGGTAGCAGACAGGAACCGGATGACCGGGGGCGGAGTGACAGCGGGGATCGACTTTGCATTGACTCTCGTGGCTGAACTGAGAGGGGATCAGGTCGCAAAAATGATTCAGTTGGGTATTGAGTATAATCCTGCCCCTCCTTTTGATGCAGGACACCCGGATGTTGCCGACAAAGAGATAGTGGCGCTGTTACAGAGCCAAATTGGCGGTGGTTGAAGGCTTCGCCGGCTCCCGAAGTGGAAAGGGCAGAAAGACTTGAGCTCCCTGCCTGTCGATTAAATAGTGTTAATATCTAACGTTTTAGTATTTGTAGAGTGTATTTTAGCGTGTTTGCGCATTAAAAATGGTGCGTAAGGTCTATACTCTATGCAATATGGCGGACTTATTAGATAACACTTCTATGATTCCCACTCGGATCAAAACGATCGTCTCTCAGTTCCTGTGCATCTGCCTGCTGGTGCTATCGCCTGCATGGGGTGCTCAGGAGAAACTGACCTTCGAACAGGCCAGCGCCTATTATACTTTTGAAGTCATTCGGCATGTGACCTGGCCCGACGACGACGCCATTAAAGAGTTTTCGGTGGGTGCGATTGGCTTGGACGCCAAAGTGAGGGAGGCTTTTGAACAAAAAAAAACCAGCTTGCTCAGAGGCAAAACGGTAAAAATAGAATACATCAACGACGGAGACTTTGAGCCCGGTCGATATTCAGTGATTTTTATCGGGTATAAAAGGCGAGGCTTGAATGATGAAATCTTTAAACGTAACCCTCGTGCTCTGATCATATCTGATGGGAAAGTTGATAGAAAATACCAATTAGTTAGCTTGATATCCAGCCGCAAGAATATTTCAGTCACCTTAAATCGCGATAATCTGTCTGACCGTGGGTTCTGGGCATCAACAGGCCTGTTGGGTATTGCGGGCACAAAGGAAGAGCTATCCGCTCAGCTCAGGGTGAGTGACCTTCGCCTGAAGGACTTGGCCGATCAAGTGAAAAGCCGTGAAAAAGTGCTGGAGGAGCTCAACAGCGACCTGAAAATAAAATCTTCGATGTTGGCGGATGCAACCACGGCACTAACTAACAACCAGAGAATTTTAGACAATACCCGCAATCAGCTGGCGGCTCTGCTGGATGAGGTGGATTCCTCCCGTGAAGAGGTGCGCAACAATCAACAGGATATTGAACGCCAAAAGCAATTGATCGACGAAAAACAGAAAGAGGTCTCGATAAAGGAAGAGGAGATCGAGCGCTTGCAGGTTGATATTGTGAAAAATCAGATGATTCTAACTCAGCAATCTGATCGGCTGAGCCAACAAGGAGCCATGATCAAAACTAAAGAAGAAACTATTGTCGCGCAGCGCACCATGATTCTGGTTGCCATACTGGTGTCGCTAGTATTCTTTGCGATGATCTATTTCCTGTTGAAAGTGAACAAACTCAGGCGAGAATCCAACCATAAGCTGGAAAAACTAAACTCACAGCTCTATGAGTTGGCGACAACCGATGGCCTGACTAAATTGCTTAACCGCAGACATTTCATGGCGATGGCGAGAAAGGAGTTTGTTCGCCAGCGAAGAAAGAATACTTGCTCCAGTTTGTTGATGGTTGATATTGACGGCTTTAAGCAAGTGAATGATACCTTTGGGCATGCGATGGGCGATGAGGTGATTATTGCGGTGGCCCGTGTTCTTGAGAGTGACCTGAGGCAATATGATTATCTCGGTCGATTTGGCGGCGAAGAATATGTCATGTTGTTACCGGATTGTGATGTTAATGCCGCCTACGAAATTGCCCAGCGATTGTGCAAGGATGTCTCGGAAAGAGAAATAAGCTTTCAGAAAGATTCGATTAGCGTCACGGTGAGCATTGGAATTAGCGAGCTTACTAGCGATGACATTGAAGTTGAATCAGCATTTCATCGGGCAGACTCTGCGCTGTATCAAGCGAAAGATAAAGGGAAAAATTGTGTCGTTATTTTTTCTGACGATTGATATTCGTGATTCTTTACTGGCTTTCTATCTGATACCACAGGGCCTGAGTGTCGACTGGGGTGTTCTTAGGCAATAAGGGGTTTTTGATATGGATTATTCTTCGTGAGTCTAGCTTTGCCCTGTTTATCTTACCTTCGTAGTACTGGTTGAACGTTCTATCAAAATCGCCATTTTCTATTATTGTCTGTAAGCCGCTAAGAATCTTTCTGTGTAGATCTTTCCTGGAGGGGTGGACAAAATAATACATTGCTGTGGGATACCGAATAACCACGTCGGAGGCCACAGCAATATCCAGATCTACGTGTTGTTCCAGTTCGCTCCAAATTTCAATGGCCGATCGAGGAAAGTAGTCGATGCGCCCCATCGCCAGCATTTTGAACAAGCCTTCATAACTATTGCTACCAAAAACTCTGATGCCACTCCACTCCAAAATGGGAGTGTCTGGCCAATCGTGCATTTGGCCGGGTTGAAATTTTTTCAGACCCTCTACCGATTGAACGCCTTTAAACATGTCGACATTCTCTCGTTTCACCAGGGGCAGTCTCCAGCCAATGAGTCCTTTCATTAATGGGATTCTAATGGGCAGCAAGGCCCTTTCGCGCTCTGTTGATGTCATGCTCCAAGAGACATCAATGCCCCTGTCATTGGCCAGATCAGAAAGGCTTCGCATCTGACTTTCGCCGTAATCGGTTTTGCTAGCGACCAGCTGAAAGTCCTCTCCTGTTGCCGCAAGTGCTTTTTTTAGTAATACAATTGGGTATTGTTGCCGTTTTTCTGGGGGATGAATTAACTTTTGAGTGGCTTCTTTGGGGGCAAGTGCATCGGCATCGGCCTGACAGACGATTAGAGTCAAACTCAGGGTTGCAACTAATGCGCGCACTTGACTGACCAATGTCTCTAACCTCACTCATGGAAGCTGAGTTTCCATGAGTATTGATGTGTTGAACAATTTTATAGGGACACAATAACCCAGATTTGCCCCGGCAACCATAACCTGGGCCAAGGTTTTTGTGTTGAACCCGTGAGTCAGGTATCTATCAACCGAAAGTGAGCTTCTTGTTAGTGGTGCGATAGAATTTCCTGTAGAGCTCCTTCGCAGGCATGGGCGAGCACAGGTAGTACCCCTGTCCAAAAGCACAACCCTTGCGGATAAGAAACTCGAGTTGTTGCTGGTTTTCTATCCCCTCTGCTACCGAGGCGATGCTGAGGTTCTTTGACATATTAATAATGGTTTCAGTGATCGCGGTATTGCAGTGATCATTGGGAGCACCACTGATAAATGAGGCATCAATTTTAAGTGCATCAACGGGAAAGTTACGCAAGTAACTCAGCGAAGAGTAACCGGTGCCAAAGTCATCAACAGCAATGTCAACACCCAGCATCCTCAGTTTTTGGAAGGCAATTTGATTTTCTTCTACATTATCAACAATGACACGCTCTGTGATCTCGATTTTAATTTGTTCAGGGTCGATGGAGTACTGCCTAAACAACTGATTGAGTTGCTCGTCCATATCCCCATCGAGAAATTCTTTGCTTGATGCGTTGATACACACTTTCATGTCCGCAAACGCCGTGCCATCCCACTGGCTGATTTGTCGGCAACTTTGTTTTCTTACCCAGCGGCCGATCTGGATAATTAAGTCGCTTTTTTCGGCTGTTGGAATAAACAAATCTGGCGCTATCCACCCTCGCTCCGGATGGTTCCACCGGATAAGTGCTTCCAGAGATTCGAGTTTCATTGTCTTGAGGTCGAAGATGGGTTGGTAGAATAGCTGGAGCTGATCGGTGGCTAAAGCATCGTGTAGCTCTGTTTCAAGGCTGTTTTTTCTACCCGCTTCCATTTTGCTCGCCGAATCGAAGACGCAATAAGTATTTTTCCCGGATTTTTTGGCCGTGTACATTGCGGCATCAGCATTAGCGACAAGTTCAGCGGCGGTTTTTCCCCCCTCTGGATAGAGGCAAATACCAATGCTCGTGGATATGTTGGCGACGTCTGACCCCAGATTAAATTCTCGATTCATCGCCCTGTTAATTTTTTTAACCACGTTCAATGGGTGATCAATGCCTATGAGTTCCCTCAACACAACAACAAACTCATCGCCACCCACCCTGGCGACAATGTCTTCTTCCCGCAGGGCGTTTTTGATCCGTTGGGCAACTTTTATCAGCAGCATATCGCCATAGCCGTGACCCAGGGTGTCGTTGACTTCCTTGAATCCATCCAGGTCAAGATAAATGACGGCAAATTGCTTGTGGTGTCGCCTGGCAAGGGAAATCAGGGAGGAAAGCTCTATGCTCAATAATTCTCGATTCGCCAAACGAGTTAAATGATCGTGCATCGCAAGGTGATGAAGCTGGCGATTACTTTGTTCCAGCTTGTTTTTTTCTTCCTGGGTTTCATTTATGATTTTGGTTTCTTTAATGTCTTGTATTGACCGGCTGTAGTCCCTTTGCGACTGTAAAAAGCGGGCCCTGGCAAGGGAGTGCAAAAGTGTTCTTTTCAGAGAGGCTGTACATATTTCGCTTTTT
>CAJWCA010000144.1 GCA_913020395.1 uncultured Cellvibrionales bacterium
TAAGCGCTATGATATTTTCGTTAAATGATTGAACGTTCGGCGATCTGCTTGATTTTGTAGGAGAGCTTTTGCGAAAGTATCGATGAAATTGGTTTGAAGGTCTGGGGTCGGCATTGCTGTCCGGGACCGTATGCCGCAGGAGCGGCATTCGAGCGGCCATGGAAGGCGAACAGCGGGTCCCGAAAGGCATAGGCCGACCCCGATCGCTCCACACTCTCTTAGTCAAATTTCCCCCTTCCAAGCTCAATTCTTAAACCTAAAACGGAACATCACTAACCCCAACAACCCGTTCCCCACTCATCGGATCATCAAACTCAAGCCGACCAGCATGCAACATCAATCGGCTAGCCATCCCAAAAGCCTCATCACAAGCATACAAATCACACCCCAGAATCGGATGCCCCATCTCGCGACTATGTATACGCAACTGATGAGTCCGACCCGAGTGCGGAATAAACTCAACCCTAGTGCACTTCTTGTCGGATGGCCTATCAAGCACCTTAAAAAATGTCACCGCCAACTTACCTGTCTGCGAGCAAATTTTCTGCAAAGGAAAGTTCTCCACATCCTTGGCAATAGGCAGCTCAATGGACCCACTATCATCCTGCAGCTCGCCATAGAGCAAGGCCGTATAACTCTTCTCAACCGTACGCGCTTGAAACTGCCGAGTAAAATGAGCATTGGCCGCCTTGTTCAGAGCAACCAGCATAATGCCAGACGTGCCAAAGTCGAGACGATGCACCAGTGTTGCACTGGGAAAATCCTGAACCAGCCGGAAGTGCACAGAATCTTTATTCAAGGGGTGCTTACCCGACAAACTCAGCAAACCACTGGGTTTCTCAATCAGCAGAAAATTGTCATTTTGATCAATAATACGAATGTCTTCATGACAAACAGGCACAATAAAGGGATCGGCTTGTGGTTGCATAGGGTTTATCTTTTAGGGCGCTATAAAACTGAATACAGGGCAGGCCCAAAGCCAAACCCCACTGGCGTGGGATATTGGCTGATCGGTGTAGAAAATACAATGACCGAAATAGGAGTGTTAACCGTCTTAACCTGTTTGGGTCATTTCATGCAAAGTAAATTCAGCCACAGCACCTTCCGTTGCCTCCAGGTATGCCTTTAGGTGAGGGCTGTTCATGTGAGTCTGCCAAAGTTCGCGGGATTCCCAGTTCTCATAGAACACAAATACGGCTGGGTTGTCATTGTCTTGATGCAGATCGTATTGAATGCAGCCGGCTTCTGCGCGAGTGGGAGAGATGAGTTTGCTGAGTTCGTCCTTTACCCGTTCAGTCTGGTCCGGGTTGGCTTGAATCCGTGCAACAATGGTTAACGGTGTGTTCATAGTGTAATCCTCTAAAAATAGATAATGGTGTTACTTGGGTTATGATTAAAAGCCTTCCAAAACGACTTTTCCGATAGTGCTTCCGCTCTCAAGGGCCGCGTGTGCACGCCTCAGGTTTTCGGCGTTGATGGTTCCATAGTGCTCACCTAAAGTTGTTTTGAGCTGGCCTGCGTCGATCAGGTCGGCAATACGGTTCAGCAGATCTCTCTGTTTGCCAATGTCTTTGGTATTGAACATCGAGCGTGTGTACATAAACTCCCAATGCAACGAAATCGATTTTGTTTTTAGTTTCATAATGTCGAGCGCAATCGATGGGTCATCAATCAAACCGAATTTACCCTGGGGCTCAAGTGCCTCGGCTATCTGATCAAAATGTTCAGAGGTGCCATTCAAGCTGATGACATGGGATACACCCTCTATGCCAATGCGTTTTAGTTCGGCACTTAACGGTTTTCTGTGGTCGATGACATCATCGGCTCCCAGGTTTCTAACCCATTGCTGACTCTCTAAGCGCGATGCCGTGCCGATTACAAAAGCATTGGTGAGTTGGGCTGCGAGCTGAACCAGTATAGAACCCACACCGCCGGCTGCTCCGATTATCAGAATCTTTTCATCGCTCTTTTGATCCGAAGTGCTCGAGGCGTGAAAACCGAGCCGATCAAACAGCATCTCCCAGGCCGTGATCGCCGTGAGTGGAATGGCCGCGGCTTCTGCAGTGGAGACACTGACAGGTTTGCGACCCACAATGCGTTCATCGACCAGATGGTACTCCATGTTGGTGCCGGGGCGTGTGAGATCCCCGGCATAGTAGACTTTGTCTCCTTTTTTGTAGTATTGAGCGGCGTCGCCCACCTCAACCACTTCACCCACAGCGTCCCAGCCGAGGATTTTATGCTCCTGGCCCTGTGGCGAGACATTTTGTCTGATTTTGGTATCCACCGGATTGACCGATACCGCTTCTATTTTTACGAGTATATCTCGACCGCTTGGGCTGGGTTTGGCCTGCTCCAGGTCGATCAGAGAGTCCGGGTGAGTAATATCAAGTGAGTTCTGGTAGCCGATCGCTTTCATCTAGGTTCTCCATTGTTTAAGTGTGGGGGGCAGTATGTCGACTTCCCTACAAGGCAAAAACAGGCTAATCTACCTTTCACTTTCAAAAATTATTTGATAATGAATACATCGGACCTCACTTTATTTGTCAGAATCGCTGACAGTGGCAGCATTACCGCCTCCGCAGAACAGCTCGGCATGAGCCCTGCTGCGGCCAGTGCAGCGTTGAAAAGGTTGGAGGCGCAGCTCGATACACAGCTGTTTCTCCGGTCTACACGCCAACTGCGAATTACCTCTGAAGGGGAGCGGTATTTATTGTACTGCCGCAAGGCTCTGGCAGCGCTAGACGAGGGAAGGGCCTCTCTAAATACATTAGAAGGCAAGATTGCCGGGGAGCTGCGATTATCGGTTTCCTCGGATTTAGGGCGCAATATTGTATTGCCCTGGCTGGATGAGGCCATGGACACCCACCCCGGCTTGCGGCTCCATTTGGATGTTGGCGATACGCTGTCTGATTTTTATCTGGATCGTGTTGATGTGGCGATACGGTACGGAGAGCCGGAAGACTCATCCATGGTGGCCTTTCAAGTTGCCACGGTTAAGCGAGTGGTGTTTGCCGCTCCCTCTTACCTGATGGAAAACGACACGCCGGAATGCCCCGAGGACCTGCGGCAACACAACTGTCTTCTCTATCGAATGGGTGGCCGCACCTACAATACTTGGGATTTTTCAAAACAGGGTAAGCAACACAAAATACACGTTCAGGGTAACCGGGAGAGCAACGATGCGGATATTGTTCGGCGTTGGGCGGTCGCAGGCAAGGGCATTGCCTTTAAATCTCTTCTGGATATCAGTAGTGATGTGCGTTCAGGCAGCGTGCTTACACTACTTCCCGACTATCAAACCAAGCCCCTCGGGGTATGGATGATCTGCCCCAGTCGCAAGCAGGTGACACCCGCGGTTCTCATGCTGCGGGACCTGATCAGAAAGAAGTGCGCTGAAGCATTGTCAGGTTTGTAGAGAGCAGAGCCCTCAAAAACCTACACGCTTTTTAATGCGGCTGAGTGCAACAGGTGTAATGCCAAGGTATCGGGCAATGTCATTTTGTGTCACGGCCTCAAACAGTTCCGGCGTACTGCTCCATAGATTCCGATAACGCTCTTCCGCAGGCATACACAATAACTCGTATTCGCGACGTTCCTTTTTCATGGCCAGGCTCAATAAAATCTCGATGAGTTTATTGGCCAGGTCTTGTGACTGCTTCGCCGCCTCGAACAGGCGCTTAAACGACAGTTTGGTGAGTTGTGTGTTTTGCAGGGCAAGCAGATTGAATGAACAGCTGGAGTGCTGGTAGGCGGCCGAAAGGCTGCCAATGGTATCGCCGGGCAGTATGAATGATTTGATATTCTCCCGTCCGTCTGCAGACACATAGTAGGCCTTCAGCAAACCTGATTGTACAAGGTAGATATGATCATCGTCGTCACCTTGCATAAACACGTGTTCGTGTTTCTCGATAATCTGTTGTTTACCTTCTTCCTGAAAAAATGCCTGAACGTTCATGTATCTCTCAATTTTAACCTGGGTTAATGAAGCAACGAGATGCTGCCCCTAAACTACCTTGAAAGGATAGAGGAGTAAGCACTATGAGTTCAACACATTCAATGAAACTGGTAGGAAAAACCATTGTGATCACGGGTGGAACCTCAGGCATTGGTTACCAGCTGGTAAGTCTGCTTTGCCCGACAAACACGGTATTAGTCATTGCTCGGCCAGGTGCCAGGCTTGAGAACCTCAAGCGTGAGTTTCCACGCATTGAAACCTATGGTGCCGATCTTTCAAAGCCAGAGCAATACGATGCTTTGGCCGATTCAGTACTGCGGGATCACCCCGAAATTGATTTGCTTATTAACAATGCAGCGATTCAACACACGCCGGGTTTCCTGGACGATGATTTCTCTTTTGAAGCCATTGCTCATGAAATTAACCTTAACTTTACTGCCGTGTGTTCATTGAGTTTTTTACTGTTGCCGGCACTGTTGGACGAGCAGCGGGCATCGAGTATTGTCAATATCAATTCGGGTCTGGGGCTCGTGCCTAAGAAGGCCTCTGCTGTCTACTGTGCAACTAAGGGGGCGATGAATTTGTTTTCCCAAAGCCTGGCCTATCAACTTGAGTCATCCAATGTTCTAGTCTCTCAGGCCCTGTTGCCTCTTGTGGAAACGCCCATGACAACGGGAAGAGGGAGTGGGAAAATATCCGCGGAAAATGCAGCGATTGAAATTATTGCGGGCATTGAGATGGGTGTAAAAGTCAACAATATCGGTAAAGTGAAGCTGATTCGTCTGCTGCAGGCCGTTGCTCCCTGGCTCATCCGCAGAATTTTGAAGAATGGGTGAATTCCAATATTTGCTGCAAGCGGTGGCGAAGGGGATTTAGTTGGAGGGTAGAAAGCCGTAGAGAAACATATCGAGATTGGCGCGCAACCAGCGTGCCTTGTATTGCGGGTCTGAAATTATATCGTCCCCTGTGGTTTGTTTAATTCGGTTTGCATACTGTACTTGAATGCCCAGGCGGTCCATAACGAGTCCTGTGAGCATTGCCGGGTCAATCGCTTCGTTAACCAGCCCGTTTTTCTTTCCGTGGTTCACAAAGGCGATGAAACTTTCGTAATAGCTTACAAAAGGGCTCTGCTCAGGCACGACCTCCTCTGATTGGAGAATGGCAAATAGAAAGCGATTGTTGATGAGCGCCTCTAGAGTCTCCTCGACAAACAACTCAAAACGAGACACAAACTCTGCTCGCGATTCGGGCATTTTTTTCATGATCCTGATGGGAACACTGAACACCTCGGCTGAGAACTGCGTGATGATGGCCTCATAAAGCCCGCGTTTACTGCCAAAGTAATGATGAATCATGTTGTTGCCGGTGCCTGCCAGTTCACAAATATTTCTAACAGATGCACCCTTGTAGCCTTTTTCGGCAAACTGAGCCGCCCCAACCTCCAGGAGTCGTGTTCTTGCATCTTTGTTTGCTGCTTGTGTGCTCATGTCATGTTCCGGTTTGGGGGCGGTTCGCATCTCAGCGGGGCAGGGCAATGATGCGCAGGGATCTCTTGTATTGCAATGTATCAACTGTTATATTTATATAGTCATTTGATATATTTGGTCAAATGGCATACATAGATTCTTTAATTTGAGGAAGGAAAATAATGATCACACCACTTTATGTTGCGCTGAATGGGCTTGTATTAATCGGATTGGCCATTTGTGTTGTTGTGTTTCGGGTGAAACACAAGGTGACGATAGGGGATGGGGGAATCGCGTCGGGCATGCAGAGCATGCGCGCGCAGGCCAATTTTATCGAATACGTGCCGCTGGCACTCCTGTTGATGGCGGGTTATGAATACATGAGTCAAGATATTATGGCGGTGCACATCTGTGGGATTGTGCTAACAGTGGGGCGCATCTTCCACGGCTATGGCTTGAATAAATCGGGCGGCCCCACCATCGGTCGCGCTGTGGGCACGCTGGCAACCTGGGCGGTACTCATTTACTTGATTGTTAGGGTGTTGTGGATATCGCTGGGTACACTGTAGATTCTCTGCCGGCACAATAGAATATTGTGCGTCCAGCCAGGCGCGCAATTCCCAGAATTCTATACTGGCAACGGCTTCATCAAACTGCTTGTTTATCTGCATGTTTGTGCAGAACTGGGCAGACACAACGCTTTTGGGGTGGTGGCGGCTCACCATATGTCCAGAAGCTCCCCTTCATCCTCAACCAGGGCTCTGCCTGCGCGTAAGCGGCGAGAGTCTTTTAATGTAACTCTCTGGATTTTGCCTCCATTAGCGAGAAACGCCCGAACATGATTCGCAATTTCCTTCCGCTCGGGTTCCCTTAGTTGATGGGAGCGCAGTGAGCGATTGCCGCTTTTATGGTTTGACATATGAATAGCCTCTTATCCATTTGAGTCTGTTATTGAGGCTAAAGGCTGTATGTGACAATAGCGTGTCGGAAATGTGTCAGCTGGGTGAAGTTTCTAGTCTGCAATTACTCGACTAACAACCATTAATTATCGTTTTTCGATAATAATTGCTTGTATTTCGATATGTTCGAAGCTAGTATTTGCACAACTTCACCAAAGCGCAGGAAATTTGCTATGTCATCAACGGATAATAACGAAGTAAAAAACGGGGCAGTGACGCACCCGCCCGAGGGCAGTCGACTGACCTTTTTTGTAAAAAGGTTGTTGGATATCGCATGGTACATGTCGATTGCCGGCCTAATCATTTGGCCCATTTTTCTTTTGATTGTGGGGCTTAACATTCCGGAGGATACGTCGCAGCGCCATACCGACATTCACTTTATGTTGAATTTCGAAGTCTATCCGGAGGCCTACGAACAAATGGCCCGCGAAGTTGAACGGCCGAGTGAATTGATTCAGGGCATGGGTGAAATAAAGGTTAACAATACAAAAAGCTATCTGGCCTGGTACTTGTCTGGAGTCATCACTGAGTTCATGGGCATTGTTGGCATGTTTGCACTGTATTATATGCGACGAATATTTACCCGCTTGCTTCAGGGCGAACCGTTCCATGTGACAAACACCGAACACATTAAGAAATTGGGGTACGTTTTTATCGTTTCAAGCTTTATCTACCCTGCGTTGCTCTATTTCGGTGGTTTCTACATATTGCAGGATATCGGCCTCCATGCGGATACCATCGTATTGTCTCCGGCATTGCAGTTTAACTGGATGGGCATTTTTATCGGCCTGTCTCTATGGGTTTTGGCGGGCGTAATGACAGAGGCGGCGAACATGTATGAAGAACAATCGCTGACTATTTGATATGGCTAATGCAATTAAAGTGAATTTAGATCTGTTATTGGTCCAGCGTAAAAAGTCTTTGACAGAACTGTCTGAAGAAGTCGGGATTACCCTCGCCAATTTGTCCACGCTTAAACGTGGTAAAGGCAAAGCCATTCGGTTTTCAACCTTGCTGGCGATCTGTGAGGCATTGGAGTGTGAGCCGGGCGATTTGTTGCAGTTAGAGGATGACGCTTTGTCTTAGTGAACCTACTCAGGTAGTCGTTCATGCCTGAAGTGAGGCAGCGCTCCCGGTCGTGATTCATGGCGTTGGCCGTTAAGCCGATAATCGCTACATCCTCAAAGTCTCATTGGTACTGGCAAGAATGATTTGTGTTCTTGCTTGTATGCTTGTCATGAGCTTTGGTTATAGGTTGATCAGCCACGAGATAAACAGGACTTGCGGAATCGTTAGAAGTGGCAGGAAAAGAGCCGTTTTCCAGGAGGTAGTGGTTTCTTTGATAACCATGATTTCCGTGTAATCCGTTGATACACCTGTCATAAGAAAGGCAAAGCTGTTTCCCGGGGCATTGGCGCGATTTAACAAGTCGGCTGCAATGGGGGTTGAACCCTCTGAGCACACTTCAATGACAGTGGCGACCAGCACGGTTAAACCTAGTCCGGCAATTGTTGGGCCGAAGTAGGTGCTCAATTGTTCAGGGGATAATAGGGTTTGTACTAAGCCTGCAAGCAAGACGCCAAACAGAATCCAGCGAACAACCATTCTAGAGTCCTTCAACCCGTTCAGCAGTGTCGTTTTTATGTAAGACGACGTTATTGTTAACTCACTCAGACCAGAGCGGGCCGCTTGCCAGAACTGAAAGTCTTCTGGCAATGTCACCTGGGTTGGGTTGGAGGGAAGCACCTCGCGCGCCACCAGAACATCAAACAGGCATCCCACAATGATGGCAATCATCATGGATAGCGCGATAAAGGCCAGGGTCCATGGGAGACCGATAAGGGCTATCAGAATGAGTGTGAGGGAAAAGGAATTCCAAGGGCTGGCAATCAGAAACGCCATCACCTGGCCGATGCTGGCGCCGCGTTCATACAGTTTTGCGCCGACCATTAATATGCCGTGGCTGCATAAATCGAGCAAGACGCCAGCGGCTGTAGCCCTGATGATGCCGCGCAGCCCGCGTTGAGTGCCCAGAATCGACACAATAAACTCTCTGGGGATCTTGGCGAGCACTGCAATCATCAAAATGCCGATGAGCATGCCCCACCATATCGTATTTACCAATTGATAGACTGAGTGGGACAGTGTTGTCAGCCACACCGGCAGGCTTTCTTGGTATGCGCTCAAGCTCAGCAGATAAAACAGTGCAACCAAAACCATTGACCCCCTCAGCAGGTAGTCGGGTTTGGCTGCGTTGTGATGGCAGGAGTGATTGCTCATATGAGTTGACCTCTGCAAGCGCCTAGTTTCGCATGTCGTCGCTCAAACTGCCGTAATTCAGATCAAGGTTTAATCACAATCATCACAGCTTTGTTTGTCTAAACCCGCAAACTCTTTGGTCTCTATTGTTTTTGGAGCCTATCAGTGAATTACCGGGTGGTGAGTCAGCGCATTGGGATCAATGTTGACTTCAATGGTGTGCTTGATACACCGTATTTAACCGAAAGGTCTTCAATGATTTTAGGATTGTTTTTTAGAAACAGGTTGAGCCTTGAAATCATTTCCGGGTGCTTCATTGAAGACATCTGATACAAGTTGACGTCATGGGGAAAACTTGTGTCAAAACGGATTTTGCTTTTTTGAGCAGCGGGAAAATCTTTCAGGTAGAGCTTGGCGACAGCGGTATCGATATAGGCTGCATCAATGCGCTTCGCGAGCAGAGAATTGATAAGATAACTTGTTTTTGCATATTCTTTAAGTTTAATTTCTCCGGTTTTTATCGCATTAATATAGGACCAGGGAACAACACCCCGAATGGCTCCAATGGTTTTGATGGACTCGGCGTTGGCGGGTCTGTTGTCAAGGTGAATGATTAATCCATTAATTGATTTGTTGATGGCTATGCTATAAAAAATTTCTTTCCCCTCTCTCAGCTCCGGCTTCCAGGACGCACTATCCGGATACTTAAAATCGAGTGAGTCCTCAAATAGAAATTGCTTGAATAATCGTTTGATGGGGAGTTTGTTATAAGCAAAAGACGCTTTTTCGGATTTAAAAAAATCGTCGAAAATATCTACTGCATAACCTGTTAGTTTGTTTTTCTCAGCATTATGCCCTTCCGAATTTCCAATATAGGGGAGGTAGTCTATGTCCTCAGTTCCAATGATGTAATGGTCTTGTGCATAGGATGGGCCTGCGACCATCAAAAGAATAAGAATAAAAAGGGCCTTTTGGCTAGGGCTAGCACCTATTTGCTTCATGAATATCCATTCCAGAGAGCATTTTTGGTATGAGTAATACCGCTTATACTCCTCTGAGCATAAGCGCTGACCTAAAAATATCAATGCTAAAGGTGATTATTCTTGATCTCGCCAGGCAGAATCGGCTGGTTTTTGTAATGCCATGTAAGATTTCAGCGGTCAAATTTGTGCAGGCGTGGAAGAGCAACGTGAGTGTTACTGGAACCGGGCCCAGTGCGTTCACACAATCCACAAGTCATAGGCAAACCCAAAGGCAATGTCGTCGTAGACGTTGTCAATGTTTTCATCGCTTTCGCTAAAGTCGGCGAGCACCTTTTCTGGCGTTTTTTCCGGGTTCGTTTGCAGTTGGTCTAGCCACCAGTCAAAACCATCACCATCGGGAGCCCGATCGAGAACATTGGCATATAAGGCCTCTAGAAATTCGAAATCGCTGGGCTCCTCCCCATATAAAAACCGGAATTCATCACTGTCTATGAAACGTGCACTGGCCTCTTCAAGGCCCATGCCCGCATCGATTTTTGACATCCAAAACCCTACCCCATCGGCGTCTGGTGTTCTGCCAAAAGCCGCTTGATAAAGACGGTAGGCCTGCCCGCCAGTGCCGTCGTGATCAATTGCGATATAACCATCGTCAAAGCCGAGACGCTCCACTCGAACAAGTTCATCATCCCCGTCGGCGCCTGTGATAAAAATACTGCTCTCTTCAATGGTCATGAGGTAGTCAGATGCTGAGCCTTCAAACAACGCATAATCAATGCCGTCACCTCCATTAATGTAATCATCGCCCAGATTGCCATCGATAACATCGCCGAGGTCACTGCCAAAGATGTCGTCGTTGTAGAGAGAGCCCAAGACCCCTTCCATATCTCCCAGCAGCCAAAACAGGGTGGAAGGGGTGTCAAGGTTAACGTCGCTAAGTGGCATGGCTACCCCCACTCTTTCCAGGGTGCCATGGTCTGTTGGCAAGCTGATGCTCCATCCCTCGGAGGCGCCAGCGACGTCAACGGTATCTGCACCCCCGGCATCCCAAATCGTTGAAAAGCTGTTGGTGCCATAAAGTTCGTGAACGCTGTCCCCCGAGTGGGTATTGGGGTTGGCGCCGTAGATATATTGAAGCCCGAGTACATCTAAAATCATTGGAGTTGCCGGGTCGAAGTCGGCAAAACTGAAGTTGTCGTCGTCTTCATAAGACATCACGCTGGCCCAGTCGGCGCCAAAGAACCCCAGATCCAGCTCGGCCGCGGTGGGGCTGCCGGTTCCGCCGTCCCCGTGGAGGTGTTTCAAGCCCATTGAGTGACCGAGCTCATGAAGCATCAGAAACCAACCCGCACTTCCTGGGTTATATGAAGGCAGATC
>CAJWCA010000145.1 GCA_913020395.1 uncultured Cellvibrionales bacterium
CCTAAACTGCGTGACCTGCGTGTGGGGGGACTGTTTAAGATTGGCGAAACCTCCAAAATGTTCGAAGCACTTGAAGTAGGGTTTGGTGTACATGCTGAGCATATCAACGAAAAACTCATACACCTAACGGCAGTAAAGGATGAACAATAATTATTTTACATTTTTTACTGAGGCAATTTGTTTCTGGTGCATCTACTATGCAGTGAGGTTGAAACGAAAGAATTTATTTTTGTTACTCAACCAACTAGCAGTGTATGTGCAGTCGTTTGTGTTCTCTTGCTTACGCTGTGCCGGCGTTCTCGGCACAGCCTTTTTATTGTCAGGAGCCGATGTTCACGCAGAAACGAAGGAATATGATTTTTCTATTCCGAGTCAAAACGTAGAGACGGCATTGAACCAGTTGGCAGCACAAACAGAGTTAATGTTGTTGTTCCCTTATGACCCTGTTTTCCCTAAGCACTCCTCAGGAGTCAGTGGAAAATATTCGGTTCATGATGCGCTGTCGGTTTTGCTAAAAGACACAGGGCTAATGGGCGACCTCACTCAAAGCGGCGTTATCATCATTTCCACGATGAAACATAATCAGAGTGAGGAGAGTAAAATGAAAAATAGAAGAAACCTATTGGCAGCGACGATTGCCTTTTTTGGAAGCAATGCGACCTATGGTCTAGTGGCCGCGGATTCAGATTTTATTCTTGAAGAAGTGATTGTGACCGCGCAGAAACGTGCTCAGAGCCTTCAGGAAGTACCTATTTCAGAAACCGTGTTAAATGAAGGCGCATTGAGAAATGCAGGGATTGACAGTGGCGCTGACATCAGTCGACAAACGCCGAATTTACGGGTGTCTCTCTTGGGGAATGAGTCTCAACCCAAGTTTGCGATGCGGGGCATTTCAACAAAGGAGTTTAATCTAAACGGTATTTCCCCTACGGGTGTTTTTTTCGACGGCGTCTATGTGGGTGCCTCCTACCTTGGTGGTGCGCAGATTTATGACATAGAACGTGTAGAGGTCTTGCGCGGCCCGCAGGGAACTCTGTTCGGAAAGAATACAGTTGCGGGAGCGATCAACTTCATCTCTAAGTCGCCTACTTTTCAGCCTGAAGGTTATGTTACGGCAGGCCTGGGATCAAACGGGTTTTGGGAGGTCAAAGGCGCAGGGGAACTGCCCTTGATTGATGATCGACTTAGTGCTCGACTGGCATTCAATTTGGGTCGTTCTGATGGTTTTGTTGAAAACAAAAATCCCGATGGTCGTGATTTATCGAGTATTGACAGGGGCTCATTCAGATTGACGCTCGGGTATCAGAACTTTGAAGGACTAGAGGCTTCTTTCCGTTTGTTTCGTAGTGAAAGTAATCCTCGTGCAGTTGGAGCAATAGCAGAAGGTTTGTTACCTGGAGGTGTAAATGCGCTTGGTGTTAACCCAAGGGTTAATCCATACGATGGGTCCAAGCTCGATTCTACTGAGACCGCGACAGATCGATCTGGCGATTTGAGGGCTCTGGGCACAGGCGGTTACCTGACTATTGAGAAGGACCTGGGTCAGATGACACTCACATCAATCACATCTTATATCGAGGGAGAGTTTGATAACACCGTCGAGGCCGATGGAACCACAGATAATCTTCTTCACCTCGATTTTGGTGCCGAACATGAGGAAATAAGTCAGGACCTGCGATTGACGTCCCATGATGAGGGGGATTTGAGTTGGATTGTTGGGCTTTACTATTTCAAAGATATAGTAGATGTGGATACCACCTTTCATATTTTCGAAGGGTTTGGCGGTCCGGTTCTCGGTCAGCAATTTAGTCAAACCCGAGAGTCCTATGCCGCTTATATCGATGGAACCTACAAACTTGACGATTCTTGGACGGTTTATGGAGGTTTACGTTTCACAGAGGATGATGGCTTTTTGGAGGACTTTCAGGTGACTCCGGTTGTTCCGCTGCAACCCGGTAAGGTCAGCTATAGTGATGGTGAACCGACAGGTCGTTTAGGACTTCGTAAGATCTTAGAAAACGACGACATGATTTATGCTCAGTTCTCATACGGATATCGAAGTAGCGCCATTAACGGCGGCGCACTGGATTTGGGAGCTCTTAATGTCGCAGCCCCTGAAAGTATTAAAGCCTATGAAGTTGGATATAAATCTCAATGGCTGGATCGCCGTTTGACCTTTAACTCATCTATCTTTCTCTATGATTATGAAGACCAACAGTTTCTTAACCTTATCGATATCAGTCAGCAGCAGCTGCTAAATGCCGGCAGCTCCCGTATATCGGGATTAGAATTTGAGATTGCTTTTCATCCCGTGGAGAACCTGAGTTTTACCGCCGGTCTGGGTTTGCTGGATAGCGAATACCGAGACTTAATACTCAATGGAGTGGACCTTGGAGGCAATGAACTCATCGAAGCGCCTCATCATACGTTTAATCTCTCCGGGGATTACACGATGTATCTTGGGGATGGGGGAAGTTTAAGTTTTCATTTGGACGCCAATAAGGTGGATGATCAGTTCTTTCATGCAACGAACTCTGATGCTTTTAGTGCAGATGCATATTGGGATGTCGGAACGCGAATTACCTATCGTAGCCCTAGCGAGAAATTTAAAATTGCGCTCTATGGAAAGAACCTGACAGATAATGATGAGGTCACCGGTGTAGAAACGGAGTCGAATACGGCCACACGGTTCGCGACCGTACCATTGCCTCGGCGCTTTGGCCTGGATTTCACGGTGAGTTTCTAGATATGGCTAACACCGTAAATGAAAAAACTTTTACTCTGGAGCGCCCGGATGGGGCGCGGCTCGCGGCTTACCATTGGTCGGCAGGCAAGGCAAAGGCGGTAGTTGTGGTTGCACATGGGATGGGGGAGCATGCTCGTCGTTATCCCCCAGCTCTGGCACAACTTCTCGACAATGGCTTCGACCTCTATGGTATTGACCACCGGGGGCATGGTGAAACCATGGCTTTGTGTAACACCGAGGCAGGTGAATTTGGAGGTGGTGGATTTGCATCAGTGGTTACGGACTTGTTTTCTCTGGTGAGGCTGGCTAGAAAGGAGAACCCTGGGCTGCCTCTGATTTTACTAGGTCATAGCATGGGGTCCTTCATATCCCAGGCCTTTGCCATCGACTACTCTGAATCTATCGATGCTCTGGTTTTGGTTGGTACAACGGCAGTGGATCAACTGGCCGAGTCCGTCAAACTCGAGAGTGATATATTGTCGGCATTGAACAGGGGGTTTGAGCCCGCTCGTACATCCTGTGATTGGTTAAGCGCAGACGAAAAGGAGGTGGACGCCTATATTGATGACCCTCTTTGTGGCTTTTCGCTGAACCTTGAATCAATGGCATCTTTACTGTCGCAGGGGGCTCGACTAGCCTGTTCAATTGAACTCGATAAAATCAGAAAAAGCCTGCCTGTGTATGTTGTCGTTGGAAGTCTTGATCCGCTCGGTGGGCGATTTGGCAGCGTTAGTTCTGTTGTTGAACGATACAGGTCGGCGGGTTTAGCGCCAACTTTTGTCAGTTATCCACAGGGTCGACACGAGATTCTTAATGAGGTCAACAGAGGAGAGGTCGTAAGAAACTTGTTGGGCTGGCTGGAATACGTCGTGTAAGAAAAAGGTTGTTTTCAGTATTCAGGCTTATAAGTAATAAGAGTGTCTCTGAAAACAACTCAATCTTATTTCACTGATACAACATTCATTCCTAGAATCAGTCTAGTAACAGAAAAATTTGGCTTGTACTACACAAAAGCTACTTCAGGTTCCATTGGGGCCAGAAATCTAAGCAGGAGGCTACCAATGGGCCAGTGCAAACAGATACCTATAAGCGCGTGGGGCCTTGCTATTCTTTTCGTTTTTATGTCTGCAGTGGCCGATGCACGATTGATTCGTTTTGAGAATAATTTACAAAGCATCTCCGCTGGAGATCTCTCGGATGGCTCAGAACTGGTGGACATTCGCGCCTTCGACATCGATGGTGACGGGGGAGATGACGATGTAACGGCATTTTCCATGGATCTATTTGGCAGCACCTACAGTCAACTCTATGTTAACAACAATGGCACTGTTTCATTTGGCAGCGCATTTAATGGCGATGATCCCAGCGACCCCTCCGCTCCTCCGGTGTTTGCAGGCTTCTTCAACGGCGGCATATTGAGCGGCATTACTGCAGGGCTAACCTCATCTGCAGATTCAAGTATTTGTTCTGAGTTGTGCCTGTTTATCGATTTTTTCTTTGATAACGACGACGATGTGGTTGATCCTATAGCGCAAATTGCAATCTTTTCCAATGGAGAAGGTGACAATGGTTTTAAAGTGGAATTTAACTTCGATACGTTGTTTGATCCCGGCGAAGGTGTGTTTGGCATTTTCGATGGTAACGGCGGTGGCACTGTATACGACGCCGCTCAACTGGATCAAGCGAATACCAACTATGATCATTCTTTTGCAGCCTCGGTTCAAGAGCCGGGCACGCTCGCGTTGTTGTTCCTGGGTTTGATGACTATGGCTGCGATCAGGCAAATGCCTCGTCCACAAATCGCCAGAGTTGTTGAGAGATGAGCGCAGAGAGCAATAGTTTACAATAACAACATTAAGCGATCCTATGACGGACACCCGTTTTCATTACCAGGCTTTTATCAGTTACAGCCACGCAGACACGCGGTGGGCTGATTGGTTACACAAGTCGCTGGAGTCCTATCGTGTGCCTAAACACTTGGTGGGACAAATGAAAGAAGGGCTGAAAATTCCCGCGCGCCTAAGCCCCGTGTTCAGAGACACCGCAGAATTACCCACCGCGACCGATTTGGGTTCAGTGATTTATCAAGCACTGTCGGACTCTCGTTGCCTGGTGGTTATCTGTTCGCCCCGTTCGGCCCAGTCGCGTTGGGTAAATGAAGAAATCTTGCAGTTTAAGAGATTGGGGCGGGCGGGCCAGATTTTCTGTTTGATTGTTGATGGTGAACCCAGTGTGGAGGCCGGGGCTGAGGATGATTGTTTCTGCCCCGCCCTGCGAAGTGAGCTGGCGGAGGACGGCACTCTCAGCAATATCCCTACCGAGCCCATTGCGGCAGATATGCGGCCTCAGGGTGAAGGTAAAACCAATGCCAAGATAAAACTGATTGCCGGCATTATTGGTGTGGGGTTTGATGATTTAAAACAGAGGGAACTCGCCCGTCAGCATCGACGAATGGCCTGGATTGCCGCCGCTTCAATGGCGGGTTTACTGGTCACAAGCGCATTGGCCGGCTTTGCCTTTTATCAGCGAAATGAAGCCGAGGTGCAGCGCACGGTGGCTGAGAACGAGGCGGAGACCGCACGGCAAACTGCAGAGTTTATGATTGAGCTGTTTGAAGTCTCCGACCCAGGGGAGGCGCGCGGTCGAAAAATTACCGCTCATGAAGTGCTCGAGAGAGGTCGCGAAAATATCCAAAAGCGCCTGCAAGACCGCCATGAGATTCGAGGAAAGTTATTGCAGACAATGGGCCGTGTCTATACGGGTTTGGGTTTGTATGATACCGCGGGCGAACTGCTTCAGGATTCGCTGTTAACGCTTGCGCCTCTCAATCAGGAAAATGAAGTGATCACGACGCAGGTTGCGCTGGCGCGTGCAAAATATATGGCAGGAAATTATCAGGACGCTTTGACCGAATACGAATCGGCTGTTGCAAAAATACCAGAAAACGCTGTGCCCTGGGAAAAGTATTATTCTGACGCGAAAAACGGTGTAGCTAGCACCTTAGTAGAATTTGATCGGCTCGAAGAGGCCGAGACCATTTATAGGGATGTATTGCGTCGCGATCGGGCTGCTTGGGGTGATGAACACTTACAAGTGGGAGAGACATCCGCTCATCTTGGGGCAAATTTATTGTTTCAAGAGAAGTTCGATGAAGCTGAGGGATTGCTAAAAAAGACTATCGATATCTATACCGTTCATCTCGATGCCGATCACCCCAAAACGGGGATTGCATTGGGTAATCTTGCAACCCTGTATTATTTTATTGGCGAAAAAGACAAGGTTCGAATTTATCTTAAGCAAGCTATCGCACCCTTTCGAAGAAACTACGGCAATAATCACCCTGAGCTGGCTTCCTTGCTGAATAATCTAGGCCGTCTGGAATTGGAAGTGAATGAGCTGGAACAAGCCAAAATATACTTAAGTGAATCTGTGTCTATCGATCGCGCCCTGGGACGAGATAAACATGATGATCTGGTGTATTCCCTGAATAACTTGGCGCTTGCGGAGGGTGCCCTTGGAAATGATGAGCAGGCAGCAGTGTTATTTGACGAAGGAATCACACTGGCTCGTGAAAGTAATCATCGACTGCAGGGACCCATGATGGCCCACCGCGTTGATTTGCGCTGTCGACTGGGGGAGTTGGATGAAGTGGCAAATGACCTTGAAAAAGCCAGGTTACTGATTGCGGAGCAATATGAAGAAGGAGCGTGGTGGCACGGGCAGTATTTTAGCATCAGTGGTGAATGCAAGGCGCGGCTTGGGGAAAACGAGGAGGCTGAGCGCCTTTTGGTGGCAGGGTTGAATGTCTTAAAGGCTGCGGAAGCTGAAGGGTTTTTTGTTGATCGCGCACTCGAGAGGCTGCAAACTTTTAGAGCCTCTCAGCAGAAATCGCCCTGATTGGCTGCATAGTCGAAGAGCAGGTTTTGCGGGGTAAGTAGCCGTTTTATCTGAATTGATAGACTCCGTAGTCAGATGTCGGCGTTGCTGGATAATTGCCTGAACAGCGAGTATGCTCGGCGTTATGGTTTCAGGGTGTTTTGTCTGTGAATAGTTCTTGGGGATGGCGTGCGTCGTTTGCGTCACTGATGTTGTGGCTGGGTGTCAGTCTCATTTCGTCAGCCGATACCCACAACTCTGCAGAGCCTATAAAAATAGTAGCGGGCCAATATCGTGGTGTGCTCGACAGCCCCACTAGTGGGGTATTGGCCGAAATACATCAACTGATTACCGCTGAAACCGGCTTGTCTGTCAACTTGGACATCAGCCCGGCCCGTCGAGCCAGGCATCTCTTTTACAGCGGCGAAGCCGTGGGTAGTTTTGCGGTATTTAATGCAGTTAAACGTCCTATGCGCATTATCTATAGTGTGCCGTTTCTCACGTTGAATCGCTATTTGATCACCGCTCAGGGACAGCCTGCGCTGAGAAAACTCAGTGAGCTGAAAGGCCTGCGAGTGGGGCTTGTGCAGGGTTATATTTACAATCGTCTTGATATGGATTTGCTGGCCGATCAGGGCACCACGATTCACTGGTCACACGATCAGGAGGCAAATCTACGTATGTTGAGCGCAGGGCGTGTAGACGCGGTGATTGCCACGCCGATTGAATGTGTGATGCTGGCCAAACAAAGCCGCTTGCCTCGCCCGGTGTATGATCTTGAAAGCCCAATTACACAATACGAATTTGTCTATGCATTTCATGAAACGGATCAGGGGCACACATTGCAGGCGACTTTTTCGGCAGCCATTCAACGTTTGGAAGCACGCAATGAACTACAGCCCCTGGCGGATCAGTTTAAAACAACGATGAACCAGTCGGACTAAAAACCCTTCCCATATCAATGGATGCTTGTTTCAGTGCTCAGACTACCTTGCTGAACGTTTCACTGCAGGTTCTATTTCGACCACTGTTTTTGGCTTCATAGAGATATTGGTCGGCCAGGCTTATGGTTTTCTTGATGTCGTCTTCGGCCTTCACTTCGGCGATTCCCATGCTGACGGTTATTTCGGGCACGGTGTCGATGATGTTCATCGTCAGCCCGGTCAAGCTGGCATGTATTTTTTCTGCGACCAATTGTGCACCTGCCACGTTAGTGTCGGGCAACATGATAAGAAACTCTTCGCCACCCCACCGGGCAACCAAGTCTTGCTGTCTCATTAATTGGGAAAAACGTTCGGCCAGCTTAACTAAAACTTGATCGCCAATCTCATGCCCAAATTCATCGTTGATACGTTTGAAATGATCCACGTCACACAGAATGATACTGAGTTTTTTCTTGTTCAGCGAAATTTTTCTTTGTTCTACTTCCAGTTTGTTGGTTGCATCACGTCGGTTTGATACACCCGTTAATGGGTCGTATTTCGAAAGATTCTCGTATTGTTGAGACAAGTCCTTCAGGTGGCTGTATGACTGGTGGCGAGAATACTCATAACAGCCGGAGAGAAAGGTAGTGGTTAAAAAGGAATAGATGAGTCTCAATTTAAAGGACTGAGAATAATAGGTGCTTAGCAATTCATTGTTGGGGTAGAAAAGAATGATACTGGTGATGAACAGAAAAATGCCGATACTCACCAAACCGTTCTTCAGACCCAGTAGGAAGAGGGAAACCGGGGCGACCATAAAAATCCACAGTGGCCCGGTATTATCGACGCCACCGGAATGGACCAGATAAAACATCAGCAGATACAAGGAATACAATATAATGTTGGCTGAGGAGTCGATATTTCGGAATTTTGCCAGGCAGTATCGAGAGAGCAAAAAGATTGAGCTGGAGATGAACAGCGCAATAGCAACAAGGGCGTTGTCATTCAAACTGGCAACCACACCTAGAGTGCCGGTTATTGCCATTCCAACAAAGCCAAAAAGGTTAATTGTAAAAATTTTTTGACTCTTTTCGTGACTGTCGCTGTCGAGAATCCCTGTTCTCAAATAGCTTAGCACCAAGCGCATAATTGACGTCATAGGTTTTGTTTTACTCCTACAAAACGGTACGATCGTTCCATAGCGGGTCGTTTGATTTTTGAGCAATCTATTGTTGCGGACACCATACTATGCTTTGGCGCAGGTCTCAAGCGCCTGACAAGCCTTTACGAATGGCAAACCCTCATGTGTAGGTGAGGATAATTTACTTGATAAGTACGACAACAACTTTTACCTTGTTGTTATCATTGTTCAATCACCTTGCAGGAAGACCTTATGAATTCAAGGACACTATTAAAATCGTCGCTAGTTATCTTGTGCACATTGTTCGCGGGCACATACGAGGCGCAGGCTTCGGAACCCTCGGACCTCGCTTATATCAAGGCGGGTTCACTTTTGGATGTTGCCAGTGGCAAGGTGCAAAAAAATGTAGTGATTACCGTCGAAGAAGGGAAAATAAAGGCAGTTTCACAGAGCACAAAGATTCCAGCGGGTGCCAATGTCATCGATTTGTCAAACCAGTTTGTTTTACCGGGCTTAATGGACATGCACACCCACTTAATGGGGCCATTGGCCAATGACTTCTTTGCGGGCTACTTTCAGTCGCCGCACCGCGCGGTTATTGGCGGTGTGGTGAATGCAAAGAAGACTTTGATGGCGGGTTTTACGGTAGTGCGGGATGTTGGGGCGAGTGATTTTCAGGATGTGGCACTCCGCAATGCGATTAACGCCGGAGAAGTGCCCGGTCCACATATGGCGGTGTCCGGGCCAGCGTTGGGCATAACCGGCGGCCACTGCGATAACAACTCCCTCAACCACGCTTTTGAGGAGCGGTCTGATGGGGTAGCCGACGGCCCTTGGGCCGTTAGAGCCCAGGTGCGAAAGAATGTTAAATACGGTGTTGATGTCATCAAGTTTTGTGCAACGGGAGGCGTTTTTTCCAAGGGCACAAAGGTCGGTCAAACACAATATACCCTGGAGGAGATGCAAAATATCGTCGATGAGGCTCACACCCATGGTCGTCGTGTGGCGGCTCACGCTCACGGTACCGAGGGTATCCTCCGCGCGATCAAAGCAGGAGTGGATTCCGTCGAGCATGTGAGTTTCCTCGATAAAGCCGGTATCAAGCTTGCCAAGAAGAAGGGCACCTATCTCTCCCTGGATATCTACAATACCGAATATACGCTGACGGAAGGTGCAAAAAATGGCGTTCCGGAAGAAAATATCAACAAAGAAAGAATTGTTGGAACGAGGCAGCGCGAGAGTTTCTCCAATGCGGCTAAAGCGGGTTTGAAGTTGGTTTTCAGCACCGATGCCGGCGTGTATCCCCACGGAGACAACGGCAAGCAGTTTTCCAGAATGGTTAAATTTGGCATGACCGAGATACAGGCGATTCAGGCCGCTACCGTGAATTCAGCAGGATTGCTTGGATGGGATGACCGGATGGGACAAGTGAAAGAGGGTTATCTCGCCGACATTATCGCGGTGGGTGGTAACCCCCTGGAAGACATCAGCGAGCTTGAAGACGTCGATTTTGTGATGAAGGGCGGTAAAGTGTATAAACAGAAGTAGTGTTTCTCAGAACCTAGTCAGGACTACCTGACATAGAGTGCTGGTCGAGTTACAGATTAAAAGGGGGCAAACGCCCTCTTTTGCATGTGTGGGCTGCCGGCTACCAGTGGTAATTCCAGGTCATATTCAGATAGCGGCGCGGGTGTATGACGTGTAATCCTGTTCTCCTTGGCTGTAAAAGGTTGTGTTATCCGCTTCAGTCAATTCCCCGCCCCTTTGGTAGCGTTCAACCAAGTCCGGGTTGGCAATGAAGGGAACACCAAATGCCACGGCGTCTATTTGATTGCTCGTAATGGCTGCTGTGGCTGATGCCTGATCATAACCACCGTTGGCAATGAGTTTGGTCACTGATTGTTTAGCAATCAAATTTGCCAGAGTGGGTGTCAAGTAATCAATGCTGCTGTGAATGCCGTGGTCGCCGCCCGGCTTGTTTTCCAGCACGTGGATATAGGCTAGTTTCAGAGGGAGAAGTCGTTCCACTGCACGCGAAAATGTCTTGTCATATTGGCTGTCGGCAATGCCCCATACGCTATTGGTGGGCGAGAGACGAATACCGACACGGTCGGCGCCAATTTCATTACTTACGGCCGTGGCGACTTCGAGCATGAAACGCAATCGATTATCAATCGAGCCCCCATAGGCATCCGTGCGTTGATTGCTGCTGTCACGGGTAAATTGATCAATCAAAAAGCCGTTGGCAGCGTGCAGTTCAACGCCGTCAATTCCTGCGTTTATGGCTCTGCGTGC
>CAJWCA010000146.1 GCA_913020395.1 uncultured Cellvibrionales bacterium
AACTTTAGTGCACAAAGGCAATATTATGAAGTTTACTGAAGGCGCTTTTAAAGATTGGGGTTATCAATTAGCCTGTGAAGAATTTGGCGCAGAATTAATTGATGGTGGTCCTTGGTGTCGTATTAAGCACCCTAAAACAGGTAAAGAAATAATCATTAAAGATGTTATTGCTGATGCAATGTTACAACAGGTGTTATTGCGGCCAGAGGAATACAGCGTGATCGCCACACTTAATTTAAACGGCGACTATCTGTCTGATGCGCTAGCGGCTCAAGTGGGTGGCATAGGAATTGCCCCTGGTGCCAATCTCTCCGATAGAATTGCACTTTTTGAGGCGACACACGGAACAGCCCCAAAATATGCCGGTTTAGACAAAGTTAACCCGGGTTCCTTGATCCTTTCAGCCGAAATGATGTTACGTCATCTGGGCTGGGGCGAAGCGGCAGACTTGGTAGTGGCGGGGGTGGAAGCCGCCATAGGCGCGAAAACGGTCACCTATGATTTTAATCGGCTAATGGACGGCGCAACTCTGGTGAGCTGCTCAGGATTCGGGAAAGAAATAATCAAGCATATTGACTAGGCGAGAACTTCTGGGTCCGCCTTGGCGCCTGCCTCTTCGTCAATGGCGGCCTTGTTATCAGCGCCAGCCTCAAAAGCAAGCTCACTCGATGCATTGTTGCTGTCTCCATCGGGCACACCCGAGCAGCTAATATTGATGGCATGGAGGCCTTTGGCACCTTCTGAGATGTCAAAACTCACCTGCTGGCCTGCTTTAAGGGTCTTGTAACCCTCCATCGTAATGGTGGAGTAATGTGCAAAGAGGTCTTCATTACCTTCGTCGGGTAGGATAAACCCATAACCTTTTGCGTTATTGAACCACTTGACCGTTCCTGTGGGCATGTCGGTAATCCTTCATCAGCCTGGAAAATGACAGGGTTTAACGCTTCTAATTACCGCAAGCACCAACCCTTGTTGTTTTTTATATTCTTATGTTGATAACTAGGCTCCACCGCTCTTTTAACCGACATAGCCGCTACTGTCAAGTTTTGCAAGTTTGGTGATGAATTTAACCCCTTTTTTGCCATATTAGGTTAAAATCCCGTTAAAGACTGAACCAACCGTAATAAATTGTGCCGAATATCTATGGGAAATCTACAATATCTTCAACTAAGATTAAGTAAAGAGGGCGATTCTGACGGGCCCTTTCACGACGATGGCGACATAGCCCTGCAGGAAGCAAGGCCAAGATTGAAGCGTCCTCCGATGTATAAAGTCATTATGTTAAATGACGATTATACGCCGATGGACTTTGTCGTCGAAACATTGGAACTGTTTTTTAATTTGAACCGGGAGCAAGCTACCGGTGTCATGTTAAAAGTACATACAGATGGTGCAGCGGTCTGCGGAGTGTTTACCCGGGATATCGCTGAGACCAAGGCCGCACAGGTTAACCAGTGGTCTAAAGAGAATGAACATCCGTTGTTGTGTGAGATTGAAGCTGCCGACGACGATGATGACGATGAGTAGTACTAAAACGGCTTTCAGCCTTAGAGGTTTAATTAGATGTTAAGCAAAGATTTAGAAGTTACCTTAAATCTTGCGTTTAAAGGCGCGCGCTCCAAACGGCATGAATTCATGACGGTTGAGCATTTACTGTTGGCGTTGATTGACAATGAATCAGCGGCCAGTGTGCTACGGGCCTGTGGCACTGACCTGAATAGCCTTCGCAAAGACTTGATTGAATTTGTCGATTCGACCACGCCACTGATTCCGGAAAGTGATCAGGATCGCGAGACTCAGCCCACTCTCGGTTTTCAGAGGGTGCTGCAACGGGCGGTGTTTCACGTGCAGTCCTCAGGTAAAAAAGAGGTCACGGGTGCCAATGTACTGGTCGCCATTTTCAGTGAGCAAGAGAGCCAGGCCGTTTATTATCTCAAGCAGCAGAGTGTTGCCAGAATAGATATTGTCAATTACATCACTCACGGTATTTCAAAGGTCGCGGGGCTAAGTGATTCGGGTGCTGATCCTGGTGCCGAACCGGGTCACGATCATCAGGATGACGAGTCTGTCGGAGGCGATTCTCCGTCGCAAAGTCCACTGGACAGTTACGCATCTAACTTAAATGAGCAGGCATCGCTTGGTCGCATTGACCCTCTTGTTGGGCGCAGTAGCGAGCTTGAACGTGTCAGCCAAATTTTGGCCAGGCGCAGAAAGAACAATCCTTTGTTAGTGGGTGAATCCGGGGTTGGCAAAACTGCCATCGCTGAGGGTTTGGCGAAAAAAATTGTAGACGGAGAAGTGCCCGACACCTTAAAGGAAAGTACAGTCTACTCCCTCGACTTGGGCTCTTTGTTAGCGGGCACCAAGTATCGCGGAGATTTTGAGAAACGCTTTAAAGGTTTGTTGGCGGAATTGCGTAAAAAAGAAAACGCGATTTTGTTTATCGATGAGATTCATACCATCATTGGCGCGGGCGCGGCATCCGGTGGAGTCATGGATGCATCCAATTTACTTAAACCACTTCTAACCTCGGGCGACCTGAAATGCATGGGGTCAACAACCTTTCAGGAATACCGGGGCGTTTTTGAAAAAGACCGGGCACTGTCCCGTCGTTTTCAGAAAGTGGATGTGAATGAACCGAGTGTGGAAGATACATTCAAAATTCTTAAAGGGCTAAAGAGCCGCTTTGAGGATCACCACAGTTTACGTTACACCGATACTTCCCTTCGGGCTGCTGCAGAATTATCGGCACGTTATATTACTGAGCGGTACATGCCCGACAAAGCCATTGATGTGATCGACGAGGCGGGTGCCTATCAACAGTTGATGCCTGAAGGCAAACGTAAAAAAGTGATTGGAGTGGGTGATGTTGAAAACATCATCGCCAAAATCGCGCGTATTCCGCCCAAGAGTGTATCCTCTTCAGATAAAGAACAGCTGCGCAAGCTGGACGAAAATTTGAAGATGGTGGTTTTTGGACAGGACCCTGCGATCGATACTTTATCAACTGCCATTAAGTTGTCCCGTGCGGGTTTGAATGCCGTAGAAAAACCCATTGGTTCATTCTTATTTGCAGGGCCAACAGGTGTGGGTAAAACGGAAGTATGCAAGCAGCTTTCGAAGGTAATGGGAATCGAATTTATCCGCTTTGATATGTCTGAATATATGGAGCGACACACCGTTTCTCGTTTGATTGGTGCACCTCCAGGTTATGTTGGATTTGATCAGGGTGGATTGTTGACGGATGCGGTGACGCAGCACCCCCATAGCGTTGTTCTGCTGGATGAAATAGAAAAGGCACATCCTGAAGTCTTTAATCTGCTGCTGCAGGTAATGGATCACGGCACTCTGACGGACAACAATGGGCGCAAGGCTGACTTCAGAAATGTCATATTAATTATGACAACCAATGCGGGCGCTGAAGATATCAGTCGCCGCTCTATTGGTTTTACCAAGCAAGACCACTCAACCGATGGAATGGAGGCGATAACCAAAATGTTTACGCCAGAGTTCCGCAATCGTCTCGACGCCACGATTCAATTTTCCGCGCTCGATCGTAGGGTCATTAAAACAGTGGTCGACAAATTCCTGGTTGAATTGCAGACCCAGTTGGATGACAAAAATGTCCTGCTGGAAGTGTCGGATGCCGCCAGAGAGTGGTTAAGTGAACACGGCTACGATGAAAAAATGGGTGCCCGTCCAATGGCCCGGCTCATACAGGAGAAACTCAAAAAGCCACTGGCAGAGGAAGTTCTGTTTGGTGACCTGTCAGCGTCCGGCGGCGTAGTAGAGGTAGATGTCTCTGAAGGAGAAATAGCAATCGCCGTCAAGGTCACTTAAGTGCTTGAGTGTTTGGGGGTAGTTAGACGAGAGAGTTGAAAGTGACCTCCAGGGTCACTTTCACGAGCAAGCTAGCGGGCGCGGTAGGTGATGCGGCCCTTGCTCAGATCGTAGGGAGTTAGCTCAACCTTGACTTTATCACCGGTCAGGATGCGGATATAATTTTTACGCATTTTGCCGGAGATATGGGCATTTACAATATGGCCATTCTCTAACTTCACTTTGAAAGTGGTATTGGGAAGGGTGTCAATTACTTCGCCTTCCATCTCAATTTGGTCTTCTTTCGCCATCCGGCAACATCCTCACTATGACTGGAATTCTTGCCCCGATTGGAGCAGGCGTGAATTGTGCCCTAATTAGACTAGTGAGCCAAGGTAAATTGCCCTTTTTTGGACAAAAAATCAGCTTAAATGCAGCCAGTTTTGGTTAATGAGTACATCGAGAGGTCGGTATTCGGTTTTGTAACTCATTTTCGAGCAATTTTTAATCCAATAGCCCAGGTAAAGGTGTGTCAGTCCTAGTTCTTTTGTGAGGGCTATTTGTTTGAGAATGCCGTATACACCCAAACTTCTTTTGGGTAAATCAGGGTCAAAATACGTATAAACAGCCGAGAGAGCATCATCCATGTGATCACAGACGGCGACACCAATTAAGCGGCCGTCGAGGCGAAACTCCATGTGCCGGGTATTGCCCCATTCGCAGTTGAGAAAGCTTTCAAATTGATCGCGTGAGGGCGGGTACATATCGCCGTCGCTGTGCCGTGCCGAGATATAACGTTCATATAATTGGTAGTGTTCTTCGGTATTGCCCACTGATTTGCTGAGTATTTCAACGTCCCGGTTGTTATTCAGGCAGCGTTTTTGCCGGCGTGAGGGTTTAAAGAGTTCCACCGGTATGCGAGCGGGGACACAGGCCTGGCAGCTTGGGCAGCGGGGTTTATAGATGTGTGGGCCGCTGCGGCGGAACCCTGCGGCAGAGAGTTTGGAATAGGTGTTGCCGTCGATGGTCACAGCGGGGTCAACAAATAGAGTCACCGCCTCTTCATCCTCCAGATAACTACAGTCATGGGGATGGGTAATAAACAAACGTAACTGCGAAAGGTCAGACACTAGTGTTGTCCTGCATATTGAGAGTCAGTCACTACTGATTATAGCTGTTCATTGGCATTTGATCTCTGCCCCCATTGGGAGCGAGTATCGTTGGGAGCAATCAGCCGCTGGAGTTGATTGTTGAAATCATAGCGGTCAATACATTGGGCGCCCAGGCTGTTCAGGTGGTCATTCTCTACTTGGCAGTCGATTAATTCAAACCCCCAGCTGTGAAGCTGGCTCGAGAGATGTGCAAGCGCGATCTTAGACGTATTGCTCTCCCTGCTGAACATTGACTCTCCAAAAAACACCTTTCCCAGTGCTATGCCGTATAACCCTCCAACCAACCTTTGGCCATCCCATACCTCAACAGAGTGGGCAATGCCGCGCCGGTGTAAATCAGTGTAGGTCTCGCAGATTTCCTGAGTAATCCAGGTCTCAGAGGTGTAGTTTCGAGCTTCCGCGCAGGCCTCAATCACTTCGCTAAAGGCACGATCGGTGCTCACAGTGTAGGGGTGCTGCCTCAAAACCTTTTTCATACTTCTGGACAGGTGAATCTTCCCCGGTAAGAGCGTTGCTCTTGGGTTTGGCGACCACCATAAAATGGGTTGGCCCTCTTCGTACCAGGGGAAAATGCCCAGTGGGTAGGCTTCCAACAGGCGTTCAACGGTCAACTGATCCCCAGCGGCTAATAAACCGCTGGGTTCCGAGAGAGCCTCGTGGGTAGAGGGGAAGGCTTGGCCATCTTCAAGCCAGGGTATTTGTGTCATTGTGGAAGAGAAACCTCCAGGCAATCACTCAGCCAGATCGTCCAGGTATTTTTCTGCATCCAGCGCGGCCATACAGCCAGCACCTGCAGAGGTAACGGCTTGACGATAGACATGGTCGGCAACATCACCTGCGGCAAAAACGCCCTCGATACTGCAGCCCGTTGCATTACCGGTCAAACCACTATTAATAGTAATATAACCGTCTTTCATGTCGAGCTGTTCACTGAAGATATCTGTGTTAGGTTTATGCCCTATCGCTATGAAAACACCCTGCACATCCAGCTCCTGCGAGCTATCGTCCAGAGTGCTGCTTGCACGCAAGCCAGTTACGCCGGCATCATCACCCAAAACCTCTTCCAGTGTGTGGTTCCAAAGTAGGTTGATATTGCCGTTTTTGGCTTTTTCCATAATTTTATCTTGCAGTATCTTCTCTGAACGCAAGGCGTCGCGGCGGTGAATCAGTGTGACTTCACTGGCTATGTTAGAAAGATAGAGCGCTTCTTCCACAGCGGTATTGCCGCCGCCGATGACCGCAACCTTTTGGTCGCGATAAAAAAAGCCGTCACAGGTCGCGCAAGCACTGACGCCGCGACCCGCAAATGTCTCTTCAGATTCAAGACCGAGGTATTGAGCGGATGCGCCCGTCGCGATGATCAGGGCGTCACAAGTATAGGTATTGGAGCCCTTTAAGGTGAAAGGGCGCTGCTGAAGATCGGCTTCATCGATATGATCAAAAATGATCTCAGTATCAAATCGCTCAGCGTGTTGCTGCATTTGAACCATCAAATCAGGCCCTTGAAGCTCTGGAATGCCACCGGGCCAATTTTCGACATCTGTGGTGGTGGTCAATTGACCGCCTTGCTGCATGCCGGTAATCACAACCGGATTGAGGTTGGCGCGTGCTGCGTAAACTGCGGCGGTGTAACCCGCAGGTCCGGAGCCTAAAATGATGAGTCTGTGGTGCTGTATTTCGCTCATGGAGAGATCCTGCATTCAGCTGGTCGAAGAAATTGGCGGCTATCATATGCCAATAATCTGGAGGCCGCAAAATAGAATTGTACTATTCATGATATGAGTTAAAGCTATCAAACATGCATTCCCGATCCATTTTTTCTATAAATACGACTAATCTGCGCTAAAAATGCGGTCTAAGCGGCTGAATCTACTAGAAAAAATGCCCTCATCCATTACAATGAAGCCTTATTATAAAAATGGTTACCCCAAGGAACAATCTGTTGAAAGCCAGTAATTCTTCGAGTCAAACGACGGCACCTGCTGCGAACCTTATGTTGCGGGTAATCAAGGAGGGCGCGTTAATTGGACTTGTGGCCATCTGCCTGTATTTGCTGATGGCACTATTCAGTTACAGTGCCAGTGATCCGGGCTGGTCCAGAACGGGAACCAGCGTGAACATTGCCAATGTGGGTGGGCCCGCAGGTGCGTGGCTTGCTGACGTGTTTTTCTCGCTGTTTGGATATCTGGCCTACCTGTTTCCCGTGATGCTGGCCTATCGAGCCTGGTTGGTGTTGAGAGATCGGGCTCGGGTTGATGCTTTCGATCCCATCTTGTTATGTCTGCGTACCGTGGGTCTTATATTGGTGATGGTGGCAGGCACAGGGCTCGCTGCCATGAACTACGACGTATCCCTTTCGGGGCTGCCTTTTTCTAACGGCGGTTTACTGGGTGCGTCAGTGGCCGGTGGTGTAGAGGGCGCTTTCAGTTACGTAGGCGGCACCTTGCTGCTGTTGGCCGTATTTCTGTTTGGGCTGACCATATTCACGGACTTATCCTGGCTTGCCTTAATGGACCGTTTGGGGGCTCTCACGCTGGAAGGTATTGATCGTGCGCAAGTGTGGATCCGAAAGAAACATCGCGTGCTGGAAGAGAAGCGGCAGGTAGAAAAAGCGCAAAAGGTCAGGCGAGTTGCGATAGAAAAACAAGCGGCAGTAAAGCGTTTACCGCCTAAAATAGCAGAGCCTGTTAAAAAGGCAGCGCCGAGTCAGCGGATTCAAAAAGAAAAACAGAAATCCCTGTTTGACGACACACCCGCGGTTGGAGAGCTGCCTCAAATATCCTTGTTGGATCCAGCGGATGTGCGGGATGACCGCGGATTCTCTAAAGACTCGCTGGAAGCCATGTCTCGGCAGTTGGAATTAAAGCTGAAAGATTTTGGTGTTGTTGCTGAGGTGGTGTCGGTTCTGCCCGGACCTGTTGTTACTCGATTTGAAATACAACCCGCCGCAGGTGTAAAAGTCAGTCGCATAACAAATTTGGCAAAAGATTTAGCGCGCTCACTGGCTGTGATCAGTGTGCGAGTGGTCGAAGTGATTCAGGGCAAGTCGGTTGTGGGCATTGAGATACCCAATGAGCACCGCGAAATGGTACGTTTGAGCGAGGTTATTGCGACTTCTGTCTACGATAATTCGAAATCGGCGTTAACCCTGGCTCTGGGTCATGATATTGCCGGGGAACCCGTCATCGCTGACCTTGCAAAAATGCCCCACCTGCTGGTTGCTGGTACCACGGGCTCGGGTAAATCCGTTGGTGTGAATACGATGTTGTTGAGCTTGCTCTACAAGTCATCGCCCAAGGAAGTACGATTAATATTAGTCGATCCAAAGATGTTGGAGCTATCCGTCTACGAAGGTATCCCTCATCTGTTAACTCCCGTTGTCACCGACATGAAAGATGCCGCCAATGCTTTGCGCTGGAGTGTGGGTGAGATGGAGCGACGTTATAAATTGATGGCCGCAATGGGCGTGAGAAACCTGGCGGGCTACAACCGTAAAATCGAAGACGCCATCCATCGCGGAGAACCTATCACTGATCCCTTATGGGTCCCTGAAGAACATTTTGTGGCGGGTGAGGACGTGGCGCCGGCGCCCACGTTAGAGCCTTTGCCCGCGATCGTAATCGTGATTGACGAATTTGCCGACATGATGATGATTGTTGGGAAAAAGGTGGAACAGCTTATTGCCCGAATTGCTCAAAAAGCGCGAGCAGCGGGAATTCACCTGGTCTTGGCGACCCAGCGTCCATCGGTTGATGTTATTACCGGATTGATCAAGGCCAACGTTCCCACACGAATGGCATTCCAGGTATCCTCAAAAATCGACTCCAGAACCATTCTGGATCAGGGCGGGGCCGAGCAGTTATTGGGGCACGGCGATATGCTGTATTTGCCCCCGGGCACCAGCGTACCGGTGCGGGTACACGGCGCCTTTGTTGACGACCATGAAGTGCATAAAGTGGTTAACGATTGGAAAAAGCGGGGCGAGCCTGATTACCTGGAAGGCCTGGTGGACGAAAGTGTTAACAGTATTCCCGTGCCGGGAATGGCCAGTGATAGCGAGGAGGAGGGCAACAGTGAGTCAGACGCCCTCTATGATCAGGCTGTTGAAATCGTTACTGAGTCTAGGCGCGCATCGATTTCTTCAGTGCAGAGGCGTCTGCGTATTGGCTACAACCGCGCAGCGAGGTTGATTGAGGCGATGGAGGCTGCAGGGGTGGTGACCGAAATGGGCACAAACGGCAATCGCGAAGTGTTAGCGCCACCACCGCCAAAACGTTAAGGGATATTTATGGGTTTTATCAAACAATTCCAATTTGCCTGGGTTTTTGCATTGTTGCTTGTCACAGCGCCTGTGATCGGTGAGAACAACAGCTCTAAAGAAACCACTTCAAATGGCTCTAGCAACAGCGCTCTTCATTTAAAGGCGTTGTTGGAACCCGTGCACTCACTGCGCGGTTCTTTTACTCAGGTCTTACGCGACGCGGAAGGTCTTGTGCTTCAGGAAAGTGAAGGGAAATTTGCCGTTCAGCGGCCGGGGAAGTTTCTCTGGCACACGGCAGCGCCGTTTGAGCAGGTATTGCTTAGCGACGAAAAGGAGTTGTTTCTTTATGACCCTGATCTAGAGCAGATGACCATTCGCCCGGTCGACGAACGTCTGCAACAAACACCTTTGTTAATTCTAAGTGGTGAGACCACTCAATTGCTTAAACACTTCGAGGTAAAGCAGTTGAGCGATGATCGCTTTGAGCTCACTCCAAAAAGCGAGAGCGGTTCAGGGGCGGGCAGCGCGTTTCAAACCCTAACAATGGCATTTAAAGATAAAACGCTTTCTCAGATTATTTTGCTAGATGGTTTAGGGCAACAAACTGCACTGGATTTCAGTCAGCTCTTGGTCAATCCCGTACTCGACGCTGCCGTGTTTACCCTTGAGGTACCACCGGGCACTGATATTTTACGTGATGAATAAAGATTTATTCAGTCGACCTGTCTATCAGCCCTTGGCGGCGAAGATGCGCCCGAGGCACCTGACGGATTATATAGGACAAGAGCACTTGCTCGACAAGGGCAAACCGCTGCGAGAGGCCATTGAAAAGAGTCAGCTTCATTCAATGATTCTTTGGGGGCCTCCCGGCGTTGGAAAAACAACGCTGGCCCGTTTGTTTGCAGAACAAGCCGATGCCCGGTTTGAAACCTTGTCGGCTGTGTTGGCCGGGGTAAAAGATATACGGGCTGCGGTCGCCGTTGCCGAGCAGGAGCGCGCGGGAGCCGGGCGTAAAACGATATTGTTTGTCGACGAAGTCCACCGGTTTAACAAAGCGCAACAGGATGCATTTTTACCCTACGTGGAAGACGGCACCGTTATTTTTGTGGGTGCCACCACTGAAAACCCTTCATTTGAATTGAACAATGCTCTGCTGTCTCGTTGCCGCGTTTATGTTCTGCGTGGCTTGGGAGAAACACAGATAGAGCAGGTGATGCAGCAGGCTTTGAAAGATGTTGAGAGGGGCCTGGGAGCAGAGCCGGTCGAGATATTGGACGAAGAGCTGGCCATGCTCGCCCGAGCCGCTGACGGCGATGCTAGAAAGTCGCTTAATCTATTGGAAATTGCGACAGATTTGGCCGATGAAGTCGACGGTGTTCGCAGAGTCGACCGCCGTGTCCTTGAGGAGGTCCTGGCCGGAGATGTGCGACGCTTCGATAAGGGGGGCGACCTCTTTTACGAACAAATATCTGCCTTGCACAAGGCGGTGAGAGGCTCCTCGGCGGATGGCGCGCTCTATTGGTTGGCCCGTATGCTGGATGGCGGTTGCGACCCCTTATATATTGCTCGGCGTGTCGTCAGAATGGCCAGCGAAGATATTGGTAATGCTGATCCAAGAGGCTTACAAATAGCCATCAATGCTTGGGATGTTCAGCAAAGGTTAGGTAGCCCAGAAGGGGAGCTTGCTGTTGCTCAAG
>CAJWCA010000147.1 GCA_913020395.1 uncultured Cellvibrionales bacterium
GCTGCCATAGACATTCAGCTGCCTTCCGGCGAGGTAGGCAGCACCCAGGGCCGTTGTTTCAAGCACTTTCGGTCGACAAACGTCCATATTCAAAGTATCGGCCAAAAATTGCATCAACCACTCATTTCCGGCCATGCCACCATCAACCCGCAGTGAGCTGGGTCGGATACCATCCTGTTCCATGGCCGCAAACAAATCGTGAGAGAGATAACACACAGATTCCAGGGTCGCCCGCACAATCTCCGCAGGCCCCGTGTCCCGCGTTAACCCAAACATAGCTCCCCTGACATCAGGTCGCCAATAAGGCGCACCCAATCCCGTGAATGCGGGCACCACATAAACGCCATTGTTACCCGATAAACTACTGGCCAGGCGCTCAGAATCGGCGGCACCGGCAATAATCCCCAGGCCATCTCTCAGCCACTGAACGGCGGCACCCGCAACAAAAATTGAACCCTCCAGGGCATAGGTGGGTTTGCCATCCAGCTGATAGGCGATCGTGGTCAATAAGCGATTTTTCGAACTCAATGCTTCACTACCGGAGTTCATCAATACAAAACACCCCGTGCCAAAGGTGCTTTTGATTGCGCCCGGCTCAAAACAACACTGACCGATACTGGCAGCCTGCTGATCGCCTGCGATGCCGGTTATAGGCAGTGCGCGGCCCAGTAGCGCCGGATCGGACTCACCAAAGTACGAGGAAGAATCTTGCACCTCTGGCAGCAACAAACGAGGCACTCGAAACAGGGAGAGCAATTCGGGATCCCAGGCACCGCTGTGAATATTATAGAGATTGGTGCGACTGGCGTTGGTGGGATCGGTGGCATGCACCCGACCACCGGTCAGGCGCCAGAGCAAAAAGCTGTCTATGGTGCCAAATGCCAACTCACCGTTTTCTGCCCGCGCACGTGCGCCGTCGACATGGTCCAGAATCCAGCTAATTTTGGTGGCGGAGAAGTAAGGGTCGAGCAGGAGCCCGGTACGGGCTTGAATGTTCGGCTCCAGCCCGTCTGCCTTGAGGGAATCGCAGAGCGCTGCCGTTCTTCGATCTTGCCAAACAATGGCATTGTAAATTGGCCTGCCGGTCGACCGCTCCCAGATCACAGTGGTTTCACGCTGATTGGTGATGCCGATGCCAGACACTTGATGTTGACCGGCGTCCTCTACGTCTGCCAGAGCCTGTCGAGTGACACTCAAAACCGATTCGAAGATCTGCTCCGGATCGTGTTCTACCCACCCTTCACCGGGGAATATTTGGGGGAATTCCTGCTGGGCGCTAACAAGCACCTGTGCCTTGCGATCAAACACCATGGCCCGCGAGCTCGTGGTACCCTGATCAATGGCTAATATACAATCTTCTCTGCTCATGCGGACGCCTTTTTATAGTCAGGAAATACTAACTCAGTCTTATATCTTTTACAATTATATCTTATATAAGAGTTAAGTCTGTGCAAGCCATTAATTAATCCAGATCATGAAGTGCCTTTATCACCTGCCCTATGATGAGCAATCCCAAGGTGACAAGCGGTTCCAAACATGCAACATTCACTCGCCATCCAGCCCCTCTATCAACAGGTTTATGATTGCCTTGCCGCTCGGATCTCTGAAGGTTATTGGAAACCTACCGAACAACTCCCCAGTGAATCGGCGCTTGCCTTCGAACTGGGTGTTAGTCAAGGCACGGTGCGTAAAGCGCTCACAAAACTTGAAACGGAACAACTGCTCGAACGCCACCAGGGCAAGGGCACCAGTGTTTGTGCGTTCACGGATGAAGGTTCTAACTTCCGATTTTTCCGCCTGACTCGACGAGATGGAACACGACTGACTCCCGAAGGCAAAGTAGAGTCAATAGTTACACGAATGGCCAGCATCGAAGAACGCAGCGATCTGGAACTCAGCCCCCAACAGCAAGTCATTGAGCTTCAGCGTATTCGACTGGTCGATTGTCAGCCGTGTGCACTAGAAAAGATTGTGCTTCCTCATTCCCAGTTCACTGGAATCGAAACGCTGCACTCTTTAGACGAGTCTTTGTACCCTTTATATCAACGCAAATTTGGCATTCATATCGCATCTACCGAAGAGAAGCTCGGGGCAATAAGCGCATCGCAGGATGAAGCAAGTCGCTTGCAATTGCCCGAGGGCACCGCACTTTTACGTGTCGAGCGCGTGGCACTCACCATTCAAAAAACGAAAGCCGAGCTACGCACCACGCTCTTCGATACACGTAACTTCATTTATACACCAAGCCATTAATCGTTGGTCTGCAAGGCCTCACTTGCGTGTGCATTAACGCCATCATCGATATAAGTAATTGCATCGTTAATGGTTGAGAACATAGTTTTCTCACACATGTATTCACTTAAGGGAGAGGATTTGATCACATCCCGAACCGGACCGATGGCATTGCTAATATAGAATTCTATGTTCTGACTTTTTAAATTCTCAATCACCTGCTGCAACATGAGAATCGCAGTGGTATCAATGCTGTTCACGGCCTCCGCATCAAATACAACATACTGCAACTGACCTGCAGGCCGCTGCTTGGCCCAGCCATACAATTTCTCGACAAAATAATCTTTGTTGGCAAAATACAAAGGCGCATCAAAACGGAAAATCAACACATCCTCACGTATCTGGGCCTCGCTAAACCGGCTTGTATTTCGAAACAAACGCCCGCCTTGAATGGCGCCAAGCTCGGTCATGTGAGGGTTCGCCGTGTTATAAATCACCATGACTATGGACAGTGTAACGCCCACCAACAAACCCTCCTGCACACCCAGCAGTAAGGTAATAAAGAACGTTGCCAGCAGTATGTAGAACTCGCGACGGCTGTGCACAAACAGGTCTTTCATTTGTTGATATTTAAACAGGCCCGCGACGGAAACGATAATGATCGCCGATAAAAGTGCCTTGGGCAGAGGGTAAATACTGAACAAGGGGGTTAAAAAAAGCACGGTAATTAAAATAAACAAAGAAGACACCACGGCCGACACCTGGGTCACAGCACCGGCCTCCCGAAAAGCGGCGCTTCGTGAAAAGCTGGCCGACACGGGAAACGCTCGGAAAAAGGCACCCACGACATTGGCGGCCCCAACCGCGATCAGCTCCTGGTTGGGTCGAGCCGTTGTTTTGTCCGTTGGTTTTTCCTGGGATTTGCAGATCGACATGGTGCCCACATACCCCATCAGTGCAACGGTCATTGCCACAGGCACCAGTGACATAATTTCAGCGAGGGATAAATTTGGCAGAGCCAATTCCGGCAAACCCTGGGGAATGGATGAAACAACATCCACACCCAGATGCTGAATATCCCACAGGCCAGCGCAATACATGCCAAGCACCAATAAAATGAGCGCAAATGGCAAACCTGGCAATATTTTTTTGCCGTAGATCATAAACAGCAGCCCCGACAATCCAATCACAATTGTGAGCCAATGCCACTGCGGTGCTTGCTGCAGTAGCTGATAAACCAATTGAAAAAGATTGCCTCCAGCAACGTCGACACCCAGCATGCTTTCAAACTGGCTCCCCATAATGATCAGGGCGGCTGCAGAGGTATAACCCAGAATCACAGGGTAGGAGAGAAAATTGGCAATAAAACCAAATTTTATGAAACCAAAAAACACCTGAATGAGCCCCACCATCAGAGTGAGCGCAATTGCCAATTCTAAATAGTGCTCAGTGCCCGGTGTGGCGAGAACACTCAGCCCCGTGATAATCAAGATAGAATCGAGCGCCACCGGGCCCATCGATATTTTGTTAGAGGTACCCAGCAGCGCATAAATGACCGGCGGGAATATACAGGCGTACAGCCCATACTCCGGCGGCAGCCCTGCCACAACGGCATACCCCATGCCCTGGGGAATGAGCATGACCGCAATTGCCAGGCCAGAGAAAAAATCGCTTTTAAACAGCTCTCTGCCATACCCCTCTAATGTGAGAAGCCCCGGGAATAGTCTGTACAACATAGTTTATGTTCCGTCTCTATACTTTGACGCAGGTATCAATCATCTACCTGTCGGCGCAGAAGGTGGTGGCAATTTAGATAAGGCGCTGTTTGAGACCACAAGTGCCCCTCTAGTCATAATACTGCTCAACGCGACGTGCTCGCAAAAAAGAGTACAATAAAACATTGACTAATCTTATGTCTTATATAAGATACATGACAACAACTGTAATTTGCAACTCGTGAGATGTGAAATGTCTAAGTTAAAAAAATCCGCCATTGGCCTGGGCCTGTGGAAAATACCTCGCACAGAGTGCGCCGATGTGGTCTATAACGCCATCAAAATCGGTTATCGCCATCTCGATAGCGCCTGTGACTACGGCAACGAAATAGAAGTTGGTCAAGGCATCAAAAGGGCCATTGAAGACGGCATCTGCCGAAGGGAAGACCTGTGGATCACGTCGAAGTTGTGGAACACATACCACAGTAAAGAACACGTCAAACCTGCACTGGAAAAAACATTGAAGGATCTGGGGCTCGACTACCTCGACTCCTACTTGATCCATTTTCCTATCGCTCAGCCATTTGTGCCTTTCGAAACACGCTACCCACCCGAGTGGATTTTTGACACCGAGGCCAGTGAGCCCGTGATGAAAACAGCCCCTGTGCCCCTGTCGGAAACCTGGCAAGCAATGGAGGCACTTCACGATGAAGGTTTGGCACTGAACATTGGCGTGTGCAACTACAATTCCGGCCTGCTGAATGATCTGATGTCTTACGCCAGAATCAAGCCGGCAGAATTACAGATTGAATCGCATCCCTACCTTACTCAGGAACGCCTCATTCGCCTGGCCAAGCAGTATGGCATTGAAATTACCGCCTTCTCACCTCTGGGCGCCTTATCCTATTTCGAACTGGACATGGCCGATGCTCTTGAATCTATATTGACGGTACCTGTGATTACCGCGGCCGCGGAAAAGTACGGTAAAACCGCCGCCCAGGTGGTATTGCGCTGGGGCGTTCAACGCGGTTGCTCATTAATTTCAAAAAGCACCAAGGAACAACGTTTAAAGGAAAACCTGGAACTCTTTGATTTCGTTTTATCCGAGCAAGAGATGAAGGAAATTTCTGCGCTCAATAAAAACCGACGATTCAATGATCCCGGCGATTTTTGCGAGAAGGCGTTTAACACATTCTATCCCATTTACGATTAGGAGAACCTGCGTGTCTTATACCAGCACTATGTTAGAAGGCCTTGAATACAGTCAGGCGCATTTCCCTACCGTGATAGTCAACGACGGATCAGTTGGAACACTAGACCAGGCCACAACTTGGATTTCAGAAAATCTAAGTTCCTTAAAAAAGGAACTATCGAGTACTGGCGCTATTTTGTTCCGAGGTTTTCCGGTCACAAATGCCGAGAGTTATGACGCGTTTTTCTCAGCCTTCAACTACGCTAATTTCACTTACAAAGAATCGCTGTCCAATGCCGTGCGCATTAACCACACGGAATTGGTTTTTACGGCCAACGAAGCGCCAAAAGATGTGGAGATTTTTCTTCACAATGAGATGGCTCAAACCCCTATCTACCCCAGTATTATTTCACTGTTTTGTGAGAATGCAGCGGAAAAAGGGGGGGCAACTGCCCTGTGTCGCTCTGATTCAGTCTATGACCAGTTGGCGCAAAAGGAGCCGGAGCTCACCGACAAGCTCGAAAGGCTGGGAATCAAGTACACCACCACCATGCCCAAAGAAGATTCTCCTGAGTCGGGTCAAGGGCGCAGCTGGCGCAGCACCTTGGGGGTTAAATCAGTTGATCAGGCAGAGGATAAATTGCGCAGCCTGGATTATTCCTGGCGCTGGGGCGAAGATGGTTCACTGGTGGCTCAAACGGCTGCACTGCCTGCGATAAAAACGCTGGAGGGTGGCCGCAAGGTATTCTTTAATCAAATCGTCGCGGCTTATCAGGGGTGGAAAGGTGTCAAAGAAGACCCTTCGTGCGCGCTTTGTTTTGGTGACGACTCTGCGTTTCCTGTCAGCTTCCTAGAGAATGTTGTGTCAATCGCCAAGTCACTCTCCTTCGATCTGGAATGGCAGGATGGCGATGTTGCCATTGTCGACAACCATCTGGCCATGCACGGTCGCCTGCCCTATTCCGGCGAGCGCAAACGCAAGGTTCTCGTGGTTCTGGGTAAATAAACTCTCAAGTTGGGGAACGTTGTAATTATCACAAAAGTATAACATTTTCAGCATAAGCTTTATTCTTGGGAACTGTCTGTTACTTTATGCTTCCAATAGTGCATGAACAGTACGGGAACAGGAATTTAGCATGTTGATTAAACGGGCCCAGGCCCACCTCCTCAAAGAACACCAGGTCACCGATGAGACGCTCTACCGGAGTCGCAGGCAGTTTATTAAACAAGGCCTCTCGGGGGCGAGCGGCCTGGCCCTGGCAAGCTATTTGCCGGCCCTGGCCCAAGCCTCGATAGACTCCCTGGATTCTCGCCTTGCACAGGCCAAAAACACCTTTAATCGGGGCCCTCTCGCCATAGAGGAAGACCTCAATAGCTGGGACGAAATCACAAGCTACAACAACTACTACGAACTGGGCACCGGCAAAGAAGACCCCAAACGCAATGCGGCGGCTCTTCAAACCTCACCCTGGACGGTGACCGTAGAAGGCGAATGTGCCAAACCAGGTCAATTTAATCTTGAAGATATACTGCGGCCCCACCCTTTAGAGGAGCGGATCTACAGGCTTAGATGTGTTGAGGCCTGGTCGATGGTCATTCCCTGGGTCGGTTTTTCCCTGGCGGATCTATTGCGTCGTTTCGAACCCACGGGACGTGCAAAATACGTCGCATTTGAAACACTCTATGATAAAAAGAACCCATTGCCCGGTCAGCGACGCCGAGTGTTGGACTGGCCGTACCGGGAAGGTTTACGCATGGACGAGGCGATGCATCCCCTCAGTTTCATGGCCGTAGGTTTATACGGTAAAACACTGCCCAATCAGAATGGTGCACCGTTGCGCCTGGTTGTACCCTGGAAGTACGGTTTCAAAAGCATTAAGTCCATCGTGAAAATTCGCTTCACGGAAAAACAACCGCCCACTAGTTGGAATATGTCTGGCCCCTCGGAGTACGGATTTTATTCCAATGTAAATCCGCGTGTGAGCCATCCGCGCTGGAGCCAGAGCAGAGAGCGTAGAATAGGAGAATTATTTAAGCGGGAAACGCTGATGTTTAACGGTTATGAAGAGCAGGTTGCCAGTCTCTATCAAGGCATGAATTTGAGAAAACATTACTGAAACATTATGTGGACGCCAAAATCACAGACCGTTAAAAAACGGATAAAACCGCTGGCACATTTGCTTTTACTAGCCCCCTTGGCAATGTTGATAGTGAATGCACTTACCAACGCGCTGGGTGCAAACCCCATAGAGAACATGACCCATACAACTGGCGAATGGGGGCTGCGTTTGTTGCTGCTCACCCTTTGCATTGGTGCTCTATGTAAAATACGCTCACTTAAATGGACCATGCACCTACGCAGAATGTTGGGTTTATACAGCGCTTTTTATGTGCTGTTACATTTTCTAATTTATTTTGTCTTCGACCAATCACTGTCACTCAAATATGTACTTGAAGACATCACGGATCGCCCCTACATCACGGTTGGATTCGCGGCACTTGTGATTCTTATCCCACTGTCATTGACCTCTCCTCTGGCCATGCGACGCCTCATGGGAAAACACTGGAATACATTGCACCGCTCTGTCTATTTGGCAGGGTTACTTGCGATCATTCACCTAATGTGGATACAAAAAGCTGACTTTGGTGAAGCCTGGATTTACGGCGGTCTCTTTGCCCTGATTTTGATTAGCCGCCTGCGCAATAAATCGACGCGCAGCAAGAGACGCCCCACTCCACCCGGCACGCCGCACAGAGCCCATATCTGACGGCAGCCACTTCAATAGTCCAGATCGCCTCTTGAAGTAATAGTGCCGTCACGATTGATCGCCACTTGATAGGGCGATGCAAATACCCCATAGGCCTTACTGATACTGTTGTCGCGATCAAAAATGACCGGCAACTTCAATGCAAACCTGGCCACAAAGTCGCGCGTTAGTGGTTCATCCACATAATAAGAATTGATCACTGCCAGCCAATGATTATCTTTATCGCGGGCCACCTGTTTATTAAGCTGCTCAATCTGTGCTTCACAATGGGGAAAGTGGGGCATTGGACACAGTGCGTCAATAAAGACCAGATTAAGCGGCTTTGAGTGAAGCAATTGTGGCAGCGCGATGGTTTCTCCCGACAACGAAGTCGACACAAAATCTGGCGCCTTATCGCCACCGAGCGGTTTACGGTGTTTTTTGCCTAAGCGCTTGTGAACATACCGACTTAGCGCCTGCCCGGTTCCTCTAAAAACCTCAACACCGTTATCAGTGAGTATATGGTAAGGCGATTGCCACACTTTGTGCTCTCGCATCAATCGATAGCCATGATCTAACACCAGAGGTTTAACCGTGGGGTAAGCCTGCTGAAAATCTTGTAGCTGGGCAGCGGTGACATTGAGCTCAGGCTGGACCCAAACACGTCTTATTTGCCGATTAAACTGCTCGGGAAGTTGCGCAATCAACTGCTCATCTCCCCCGCCTTCATAACTCGCCCAAAGATCCATAAAAACCCAATGCGTTAGCTTGGACGAATCTAGCGAAATCGCCGTACCCTTATAGGTGCGTAAGTGTTCGCTTCCACCCAGTCGCGTGTCACCTGCAGTAGGAGTGGCGCTGAGCAAGGCACTGGCAAATAGCGTTATCACCGCAATAATATTAGCTTTCATTATTTTACCTCTCCGTGTTTTATGTCAGATTGCAATACGAGTTGTGGTTCGAAAACAGATTCCTCACCTGCTTCTGCGTTCACGGTTTTCTCCCGAGACATAACCTGAATCATCTGATCCAAGGTGTCACTGGATAAAAATGTACGATAGGCAATATGCCCTTTTCGGTCGATAAGAATATGATGGGGGGTGCCCACCACCCCAAACTGCGTGGTAATTTCTCCTTGCCGATCAAAGACAACTGGCAACTGATATCCATTTTCACCAAACAGTTTTTCTATGTTTTCAACGGAGTCATTGAGCCCGACGTTAATCGAAAGCACCGCGATCTCACTACCAAATTCATCATAAATCGCCTGGAGGCGGGGCATCTCCGCAACGCAGTACCGACACCACGTCGCCCAAAATTTCAGGTAAACCGGCTTTTTACCGATAAAGTCACTGAGCTGCACAGTCTCGCCAGTGAGAGTCACCGCTTGAAAGTTGGGCGCTTTAAACGCAGTGGTTTTGTCTTCATCGGCTTGTGATTGCAGAGCGGCAAGTGCCAGCAACAACATGAGCCTTTGAGTCCAGGACCTTGTTACAATATTCATAGGTATTTCCTTGTAGTTGGTTAAGAGATCGGGAATAGCAAATAAGGCATGATGGGGTACACCAGATACAACGCTGCCAGCACCATCAAGCCACTGAGGAACCATTTAGGTGCTTTCAGCCACTGGCCCGACTGCGGCAAAGACGAGATAAATCCACTGAAGCTGCCAGCCAGTACCAGAAGTGCGCTCATGCCAACGGCGAAAACAAACATCAACAGCGCTCCCCACAGGCGGTCTCCGGCGGCCGCCACATACATCAGCAACATCCCCAGAACCGGAGACGTACACGGCGCCATCACTAGCCCCGACACACCCCCGGCAATAAATACATTCAAGCCCTTTGAGCCACTGTTAAAGACCGGTGTCGCCGCCCACTGGGGCAGGGACAGATACCCCATCATCCAGGCCGCCATCGTCAGGAAGAAACACGCGGCAACAATGAGTGTGACCGGATGGCTGGCAACAACCCCAAACAACTGCCCCGTGCTCGCAGCGAGCACACCCAGCCCGGCATACACCAGCGCCACACCCATGACATAGACCAATGAAAACAAGGCACCCTGTCGAGGGGAGGAAGCCTGAGCGCCAATCACCGCCACGGTGATGGGTAACATCGGATAGACACAAGGTGTCAGGCTGGTTAGCAAACCCGTCATAAAAACGAGTAAGACCGTCAGCACGGACAGCTGGTTTTCAATTAAGGCAGATTGAATCACTTGTTCCATGGGGCGTTTACCTGTCGGTATCAAGGTTTGGCCAAGTTATACAGAAAAGCCTATTTGGACTTATGAAAACGTGGATAAAAGGAGGTGAAATCGACATGAAATTTATATTTATGCTTTTACATCAAGGACTTAGAGAAAGACCAGAAAGCCCGAATACTTGCCTACACCCAAGCGTGACGCGTACAATGTCGCCTGATTTTCAACGCTTGTATTGTTTATGACTGAACACGTTTTTGCACAATTTCGCTTTGACAGCAGCCGCGGCACTCTTCTTTCCGACTCTGGCGACAAGGCTGAATTGAGGCATAAGGTGGCCAACCTGTTGGCCTATCTGATTGCCCACTGCGATAGAGTGGTGAGCAAAGAAGAGCTGTTGGAAAATCTGTGGCAGCACGGAGACTACCGGGAGAACTCCCTGACACAAAGCATCAGGGAATTGCGGCGCGCACTAGGAGACGATGCGCGCAACTCCCGATTCGTAAAAACTTACCCCCAGCGAGGGTATCAATGGATCTGTCCCTTGCAAGCGGAGTCCGTCAACCTGGTCACCACACCCCCTGCACTCAATCCGGACACTGCAATATCGTCTGCCCCAAAAGAAAAGCGAGAAGCAAATAGAACAAATAGCACTCGACAATGGGGTTATTTCAGCGCCGCGGTGTTCGGTGTAAGCCTTCTTGTATTTTTAGGGTTTCAATCAATTTTACAGAGCCCTGAGCAAGGCAGCCCTGACCTTCAGCGCGATGCTAAGTCGCTACTGGTTCTCCCTCTGATTAATGCTACCGATGATGCCAGTA
>CAJWCA010000148.1 GCA_913020395.1 uncultured Cellvibrionales bacterium
GGAGGAGGCGCTGCCCGTTAGAGTAGGGCAGCGCTTGTGAGGCTTTGGTTTAGACCTGAGCTTGCCGGCGGCGGGAGAGGCCCAGCCCGGCAAGACCTAAGCCCAATAAAGCCAGAGACCCGGGTTCAGGTACAGACGCAATCGAGAGCGACATATTCAAGTCCCAATGCCCGCTTTCCCCTGTATAAGCAGGGCCATTTGAATCATAGATATCCAGCCAGGTCGAAGCACCAAAGCCCGCGCTTTTGTCATTTGCGCCGTTACCGATTTGCAGCACAGGCATGTCTGCAGAAGCTGTTCCTGCTGCGGGCTGGCCTATCAGCAAGGTGGTGAAGTCGTCGCCATTGCTAAATGAAATGGTACCGGGTGTGGCAATGTAAGAATAAAAATCCCAGTCCAGCGGGAGATCTGTGCCATTGTAGTCTGGCGTGCCGCCATTTTTGTAGTGGCTGTAGGTATCTTCGAAGCCTTCAAAAGTGATATTGATTGTAGCAACGGTCCCGCTGCCATTAATCGCTGTTGCGTCCAGCACTGCCGTCACGCCGTCAACCGTAAGAGTAGAGCCCGCTTGAAAGTTGTAGTACTCATTGCAGCCACTGCTGTTATAGCTGTTGGTCCACAGTCCGTGCGGGCTGCCGGAGCAGTTAATCGTCGGGGTGCTTTCAACCGTATAGATCACGCTTGAATTGGCTGAGCCTGCAAACAAGATAACTGAGGTTAACAAACCTGCGTTGAGTAATGCCTTCATGTTGAGCTCTCCTTTTCCTTTATTTGTTAGAGATAAATTCGCATTCCAATTGCAAAACCCCATCTCAGGGTTGGGAGTTCACCGAATAAAGAACTCGAGCAACTACTACTTGGGTGCTAGGGCCGAGAAAGCACATTTTGTGCCAGTTACACTAAGTTGTTGTTTTTAAAGGCTGCCCTGGGTAGTTTGAAGGTGTGATAGCGTTGAGATGTAAAAGAAGTCGACAATATAATAATGGGTTGTAAGCATTCACTCGCGGGGGCAGCCTAAGGCGCGGGGCTTAAGTCACAATAAATCTGACAGGGAATCAAGTAGCACTGAGCGGACCTCACATGAGGCGCCGTTGCTGAAATTTAGTGTGCCAATGGGATCGTCAGAGAGGTTGTCTATGGTCAGTGTGGCATTGTCGAAGTCAACAAACTCTACACAGAACCGGGTTTCAATATAGATGCCACTGTTCAGCGTGCTGTAGGTATTGTTGGACAGTCGGGAGGTCACCACCGAATAACTATCGGCATTTAACGTTGAGGGCGCCAAGAGATATTTCACATCGCAACTTGTCCCATTGCTGAATTCAAGGGATGCAATTACATCGCGATTGTCTTCCGTGACGGTAAGTGTGGCTTCATCGAAATGGTAGATCTCGTAACAATTCTCAGTGGCAATATAACGTTCATCATCGCTGATGGAATAGTAGTCGGCACTGTCCCAGCTTACGGTAAATGCGTAGCTATTGGGGTCGTTGGGGTCGTTGGGAGAGGTGGGGTCCTCAGTGGTTCTGTCAGGGTCTTGGGGGTAGGCATCTGCATTGTCACCAACACCATCTTGATCGCTGTCCAGGGTCTCCGTAGGGTCAAAGGGAAAAGCATCCGCCTCATCGCCAGTGCCGTCGCCGTCGATATCGTCGCTTCGGTTCACAATGGTGTAATCGCTCAAGCGGTAATTATCCCCATTACAAGACCAGCCGATACCTTCACCTGCGGCGACTGCTTTCGACAGTGTCTCGGACGGGGTGTTGTCATTAAGTTCAACCACTATCGTACTGACACCTGTCGGCACCTTAACCCAGTTTCCGGTGCCGGGTGCGATCCAGCCGTAGCGTGTACCCTCTATCTCATATCGGAGGTAGGTTTCACTAGCGGGAGATTCACAAGAGTCCATTGCATTGATCAGGTAATAAGTGACCCCAGTGCGCCATTGTTCGACCAGTTCAACCCCCTCGGTTTTCGAGCTTTCTGAAAACGTTACAGAAGAAATAATAGCTCTTGCCGCAGTGATATCGTCAGCATTGTAGGTGAGGTTGTTAGTTTCAATGAGATCACTGAAGCTGTTGGCAACGTCGACCTTGTGGGTGAAGGCAATATCGTCGTTCCCCAAAGTGCCATCTGCAATTTGTTTTGCGATGGATGCCAAGGTCGCCTGGCCACTGGACAATCGATTGACGTAAAATTCCAGGCCCGCGGGATCAGAGTCGCGATTGAACATCTGCTGGAAAAGCCCATTCACTAACTGCTCGTGGTTGAGAGTCCCAAAGTTGTCATTGTATTCCTGAGAGTTTCCAAATGAGGAAAGTACTCTGTCTAACCCATCAGACACATCAAACTGATTGGCCCAATAGTTAACGCCGCCAGGGTCACCGGGTCTGCCGTAGTAGGATACAAACATTTGTTGTGCGAGATTGATAGACTCTTGAGTTTGAGCGCTGAGTGTAGAAGGTTGTCCGATCAAAAAAGCGGCAATACCAATCGATTTTAGCGTTTTTTGCCGCAGTAATATTTGGGCGAAGCTGTGGAGCTTTTCTTTCATGGGTCACGTCCGTGATGATTTTAAAAACGCGTTATTTAACAGAATAATGTGTTGGTTTTCCAGACCTATGTTGGGTATTTTTAGAATCGGCTGAGGTGGTGTTTTATGTCTTATAGAAAATGACCGCGTATTAAATTGGTCAGACGGGCGGTCCAGTCGCCAGCGGTAAAGAAATGTCATACACTATGTTTAATCGTCCAACCGCCTTGTATAAAAATATGACAGCTAAAAAAGACCCAGCATCTGAACCAGGAAAAGATGGTCGCGTGATGCGCAGTGAGCGCAGCCGCTTGGCTCTGATTGACGCCGCCTATCAAATCATGGAGGCGAGTGCCGTTGTGCCCACAGCACAGACGATTGCCGATGCGGCGGGGGTCACGATACGCACCTTGTTTCGGCACTTCCCTGAAATGGATCTACTGTATCGGGAGTTGCACTTGCGGGTTCAACAGAACTATGCAAAAGAATATGACAAGGGAGATCGAACCGGCTCTTTGGAGGCACGAGTAGAGAGTGCAGTGGAAACGTTTACCAATGCCTATAGCAAACAGCGCAATGTATTTTTGGTCACCAAGTCAATGTTGCCTACCTCCGTTTTCCTCCAGAAGAACTACTCGCTGGTGCAAAAACGATTCAGTGACAGGCTGTTGGAATGGATTCCTGAGTTGGCTAAATTGCCCACCGAAAGGCATGAGGGGGTAGACGCCCTATTATCCTTTGAATTCTGGCACCGCTTGAATGTTATTCAAGGGGTGAGCAAAAAACGAACGGTAGCCCTTACAAAACGTTTAATTCTGGATTTACTTGCTGAGTGACACCCGGTCAGTTTGAGGTCGGGATAGCGCTGCCGCCTTCCGCCAGCATGTCAGGGGTGTCGCCTTTCTTCATCATTGCAATGCCCTCTATCGCAAATTTTTCCAATTTAGGGTGCTTGGGGTCTGAGAAGGAGTCCCGATCGATTACCTCTCCTGAGGGGGCTATAAAAATAAGAGAGGGTGTGCCTTTGACGCCGTAGTGTGCAGCAATGGCGTCGCCTTCCAGTACTGTGTCAAAGGTGTATTCATGATTGCGCCAGTAGACGTCGGGCTTCCAGTCCTCATAAATGTTTACCGCCAGCACTTTCAAACCCTGACTTTCGTATTTATCATTCAGCTCCGCAATGCCGGGCAGAAGTTTTTTACAATAGGGGCACCACGTTGCCCAGAACACCAGTAGTGTGGGTCGACCCTGGAAGTCTGAAAGTGTTACCGCTTCTCCCGCCAGATTGTTTAAGGTCCAGTCTTTGTCCTGATAAGCACTTTGCGTCTTGCTGCTACTTTCTTCGCTGCGCTCAGGTTCCCTCTGTTGTGAGTCGGGCAGGCAGCCTGTGAGAATCACAGTAAGCAACGGTGCCAGGAGTAATGATGCACGAGGGAGCATGGTCTTTTTCCTTGATGAAGTCTGTTTTCTCCTGCGTTCAAATGCGCTTGTGAGGCGATAGATTGAACGCAGCATATTTTTACGATGACACTATGAACCGCTCTACTGGCTTTAGTTCCTTGCTCCATTGGCAATCGTCAAACAATTCTTGCCCTTGTCTTTGGATTGATACAGGGCTGTATCGGCTTCTTGATAAATGGCCTGTGCGGTGGTGGTTCGCAGGCTGGAGTGAGAGAGGCCAATACTAATTGTGGTGTAAATAACACTGCCATCCATCATGTTTGTGGGGGTCGACTCAACTTTTTCCAACAGGCGCCGGGCAATCTTTTCGGCTTGTTCTGGCTCTGTTCTTGGTAGTATGGCCATGAATTCCTCACCGCCCACCCGGCCTAGTATGTCGGTCATTCTTAGTGTTTTTGTGCTTAAAGAGGCAATGTGTTTGATCACTGCATCTCCCGCACTATGGCCATGGGTATCGTTGATTTTTTTAAAGCTGTCTATATCCATGCACAGCACCGAAAAGGCACTCATCTCATGCATTTCTTCGCTGTAGATTTTCTCCAGTTGTGCAAACACATAACGTCGATTATATATGTCTGTCATACTGTCCTTTATGGAAAGTAGGTGAAATTTTTCTGACTTTCTATAGTACAGCACCAACAAAGCTGCGAGGATTGACAGCATTGCGACTCCGGCCAGAATCGCATAAAAATAAAGAGAGGCTTGTTTCTCCTGGTATAGACTTCTTTCTTTTAGTAACTGAATTTCTATGTCTTTCTGTTGTGCGCCAAGTGTTAATCGTATGTCGAGCAATCGATCAGAGTAGTGTTTTTGATTAATTGCTAACATCTCACTATTGTATTGAAGCAGATGTTCATAAGCAGCACGAAAATTATTCTTAGCTCCCTCAATAGTTGACCCAATCTCGATAAGTTCAACTGCCCACCGGGTGTTGTGAAGGTCTGGCAGTTCGGCCAGTAATATCTCTGCTTGAGAGAACACTTTATCGGCTTCTTTAACATTTCCAAGTTGCAAATTACAGCGAACTATTCTTTTTAATATTTCTAGATCCCAGTCTTTGGGTCCGCCTATCTTAAGGGCCTGCTGCAAGTTGGGAAGCGCTTCATCGCAACTTCGTTTTTCGGCCAGGGCCACTCCCAGGCCGTAGTAGGCTGTAAAGTGGCTTTTTGTGAAGCTGGATGATTTCACTTCTTCTTTGTATTGCGTGAGTAAGTGTATCGCCTCGTCATAGTTCTTTTGATATCGATGTGCTGAGGCAATACCAAAAAGGCTGGCCGACGCATAGTTGTTGTAGCCAAGTGCCTGATAGCCTTGTCTGGCATCTGACCAATAGGCAATAGCATCGTCAAAACCTCCAATGTCATGATAGATGTTTCCATACATCTGATTCACATAGGCAATAACAAAAGGGTCGTTGAGAATGCTGGCCTGGCTGAAGGCTTGATAGTTCAAAGTGAGTGCGTGTTCGTAGTCAGAGATATTAACGTAAGCGTTAGCCAGTTCAGACGTTGCCAGTGCATGGATGGCATCAAACTTGTGTATCTTGGCCAGAGATCGGGCGGACTCAGAAACTTGAATGGCTTGATTGAATGAAGCGCTATTGCTGGCGTGTCGAGCTCGAAGCAAGAAGTGTGTGGCTTTGGCTTTCTGGTAGTTCAGGTTGTCTGGTTCATCAAAACTATCGCTAAACAGGGATTCAGCGGCGTTCAAACTCGCGTTCATATCTTCATATAATTGTAGTTGAGCCTCGATGAGTGCTTTGTTGAGGTAATGCCAGCGCCGGGCTTGAACAGGTAGCTTGTCAGGCTCTGTCCAATTTAAAGCCAAAAGAGTCTCCTCTGCATTTGTATAGCTTGCATCCAGCAGAGAACTCAGCTCTTGTCCCTTCGCCTGAAGAGGCAGGGACAAGAGCGTTGCGATGAATATTATGATTAGCGCTCTGTTTTTCATGTCTGTAGCTGCTAGTCAACGAACCTCGTGTTATTAAGTACCTATGTTTTTGGTAAAGTATTATCCGGATCGTAAAGTGCTTTACACCCTACAGCTTCTACTTTTACCGGGAAGGGCTCGTCGAAATATTCGACCAGTAATTCACGGCCTACTTGTGCATATTCGTAGGGTAGATAACCCAGAGCAATGTTTTTGCCAATAGTGGGACCAAAGGCGATGCTGGTAGTGTAGGAGCGTCTGCCTTGTTCGTCTACGAGCACCGTATTGGTTTTGGGATCAAGTATAGGCAACTGTCCTACCGGGTAGCGGGCAACCCCGTTTTTATCAACATTGTTGGTCAGGGTTAGAGTACAAAGATAGGCCGATTGATGTTCTCGCTCACGCTGACTGATATAGGCTGCCTTGCCGTGGAAATCGGCTTCCTTCACTTTAGGGCGTGCAAGGCCAGCCTCATACAAGTTGTATTCAGTTAATAAGTCAGCATTTTGCAGTCGCAGGCTTTTCTCCATGCGTCGACTGTTGGCATAGGTTTCAATGCCAACGGGAGTGGGGCCCTGATCGTAAATCAAATCCCACAGTGCGATGCCATAACTGAAAGGCACGTGCAATTCCCAGCCCTGCTCTCCAACATAAGAAATGCGGAAGGCCAGGATCGGAATGCCGTTGAAGGTGATGTGTTTGGTGGTGGCGAAACCAAAATTATCGACATCTAATTCTTCAGGAGCGTCGGCCACTGCCTGTAGAATTTTGCGTGCATTGGGGCCCCACACACCCAGGCAGGCCAGATCGTCACTACGATCTTCAATGTAAACCTGATAGCTCCGGTCGGCGGCCAAGCGTTGTAGCCAAACAAAATCCCTGTTACCCGCATCCGCACCGTCAATAACACGGTACTTGTCTTCAGCCAGGCGAATTACAGTCAGGTCAGCCCTTATGCCGCCTTGTTGGTCCAGAAAGTGTGTATAGACCCCTTTACCGATTGCCGTATTGCCGCCAACCTTTGCGACACACACATATTCCATCAATGCTTCGGCATCGGCGCCAGTAACGTCGTAGACGGCAAAGTGGGACAGGTTAATCATGCCTGCATTGTCTGACATCGCCAGTTGTTCAGCATTTGATACACGCCAGAAATGGCGATTGTCCCACTCGTGCTCTCGGACCGGAATTTGATCCCCGTATTTTTCCAGTAAGTGTTCGTTACTGGCATATCCGTGTGCACGCTCCCAGCCTGCCAGCTCCATGAAATAGCCGCCGAGAGCCTGCTCTCTGGCCCAGAAAGGGCTGCGGCGAATGTTGCGGGCCTTGGCGAAAGGTTCTCTGTTGTGTACGGAGGGGTTGTATATCTTGCAGGCAGTTTCCGAGCAGCGATCGTGGATATAGGCGGGTGTCTTCTGGAAGGGATAGAAGCGGGCAATATCAATGCTGCTTATGTCCACATCAGTAATGCCGTCGGTCATCATGTCGGCCACTAGTTTGCCGATGCCGGGAGCATCTTTTACCCATACCGCTTCGCTATACCAGAGGCCGCGGGTTTGTGGTGACTCACCTATCACTGAGCCGCCGTCTGCGGTGACCTGTAACAAGCCGTTGAACGAGTGTTTCTCGTTCCAGCCCATTTCACCTAAGAAGGGTGTGAGCTCGATGGCCTTCTCCAGTGGCTCCATAATGTGTTCTATGTCCAAATCCCGCTGGGAGGGCGACAGGCGTGCCTGTTCTTTTTCAAGCAGTTCGCTGGGGTGCACTAGGCGGGGGTTGGTCTCCTCATAATACCCCCACTCTACCTGGCCGCCCTCTGGTGTAGTCGGGTCGCCAGTGTCGCGCAGATAGGCGGAATTTCCCTGGTCTCGCAGCAGTGGGTAGCCAATATGTTTACCTGTTCCCGCAAATTCATCATAAGGGCCAAAGAAACACAGGGGGTGATCTACGGGCATGATTGGCAGGTCCTCCCCGGCCATTCCTGCGATTAAGCGGCCCCAAAGCCCTGCACAAACAACGACGGTGGAGGTTTCGATATAACCCTCGCTGGTGTGAACCCCCTTGATTTCTCCGTCCACAATATCCAGTCCGGTGGCCGGTGTGTTTTGAAAGGTCTTCAAACGACCGCTTGCGGCGGCCTGCTCGATGAGTTCTCCCGCCACAATCTGAGAGCGAGGTATCACCAGGCCTGCGTCAGGGTCCCAAAGGGCGCCCTGAATCATGTCTTCCTCAAGCGGCGGAAACTTCTCTTTGGCTTCGGCGCTGCTGATCATTTCGGCACGGGTGCCAAACGCTTTCCCCGAACCGACTTTGCGTTGCAATTCGGCCATGCGTTCGTCATCGCCTTTGCGTGCCACTTCAAGCCCGCCTATGCGGCTGTAGTGCCCCATCTTCTCAAAGAACTCCATGCTGTAGTTGGCGGTATAGCAGGTGAGAGGGTCGTGCGCTGTCATATAACAAAAGTCGGAGGCGTGGGAGGTTGAGCCTATGTCGGTTGGAATTGAAGACTTATCGATGCCGACAATATCGTCCCAGCCCCGTTCAATCAGGTGGTGAACGACTGAGGCGCCGACAATGCCCCCTTGACCGATGATGACGACCTTGGCTCGTGCAGGTAGTTTGGCCATATGATTGCTTCCTTATTATTCCAGCGTCTAAATTCTTTAGGGACCTGCGAGTCTCTCGCGTTAATGTGCTTCATACTTTGCCGGCGGTCAATGAATAATGATATATCGGCGACTGTATTTGACAGTGTTGCCTCTCGGGAACACACTGTTCCATCGCCATTCATTTCACTGCCTGATTGGTACAAATGGATACATTAAACACCTTGTTAAATACTTTCCTTATCTGGTGCAATAGACGCTCGAATGACTAAAGGTCGCGGCTGCAGTTTCAGCTGATGGTTGACGGAGCGCAAAACGTGTCTAGGCAAATTGTGATGGTGGTGATGTTAGTGGGCATGCTGTTTAGCTTGTCCGTGGTGGGTGGTGGGAATAAAGCAGAGCAGGAAGGTGTATTCCCTGTGGAGGCAAAATTATATGGCCTAGATATCTCCAGTAATCAAATAATTTTCACCGTGATGAGCCATGGGTGCACCCGCGCTGAGCATTTCTCTTTGGTGTTATTAAAAGACACACCCATTACTCTGGGGGTGAGCCGGGTAAAGAGAGATCTGTGCAGAAGGCGAGCCATGCCAATGTCAGTGACATTGTCCTTCTCCCGCTTGCCTGATACGGTAATGAATCGTTTGAAACGGGGCGATGGATTCTGTTTGGCCAATCAACTGTATAGCCTGCCGAAGCAACTGAAATAATATCTTATACCAGCCCTGCTGGTCCGAACCGGTTTTTGGGTTCATTGAGCGAGATCTTATCATGACCGATAGACTAACGCTGCGCTGCATATTGGCTGTGATGACATCCCTGCTTGTTACGGTGTTAATTAACTTTTTGATCGATACCGCAATCCAGCGACAGCTTGAGCGCCAGACGGAAGAGGCGGCTTTTGAATTGCTGGACAAACTGGAATCGGTGGACCTTGAATCCTGGCCCGCCGTAATGGCGGCTTTTGAAAGTCGCTACGTGAGCCAATTGAATTTGGATCTGACTCCACAAACTGAACATAAAGTCAGTGAAGCTGAATCTACAACGCTAAGCGCCTGGACTGGCGATGGTGAAAGTATTTATCTGGATTACGACGAAGCAAGTGTGCTCAGCGTGCTGGAGTTGGTTCAGACAATAGAGGGCACGGGTTGGGATCTTGTCGTTCAGGCAAGTTATGAGCACTGGTTCTTCCCCGATCGAGTGATGACGGGTCTAAGTTTGATGTTGTTATTGTTTGCAGCGATAAGCTGGTCTTTGCGTCCGGTATTTATCCAGCGTCAACGTTTGCGGGAACAATTAACAAAAGCATCGCAGGCGAGCTTGTCACATGAGGCTCTCTCGGTCGACATTTATTCTCAACTGAATTCGCTCGTGAGCGAAGCGATCAGCCTTAAAAAAAACGAACATCAAATGCAGGAACAGTGGCGCGATTTGTTGCATGCGATTGCACATGAATTACGTTCGCCGCTTTCTCGCATTAACTTTGCAATTAGCGAATTGGTCAGTAGTGAATCCCAGGAGGAAAAGCAGAAACTAGAGGCGGCTATTGATTGTGCTACAGACGAAATTAATGCAATGGTCAGCGAAGTTTTACAGTATTCCAGATTGGAGCTGGAGGTTAGCCAGACTTTGTTTGAAACGATTGACTTGTTAGAGCTTGTTTCTGGATTGTGTCCCAGGCTCCAGCAAACCTATCCCGATGTCGACTTTCAGATTGAGCGAGAAAACGTAGTTGTGCAAGCCAATGCGAAGCAGTTGGAGCGGGCCCTTATAAACTTAATGCGCAATGCCGCGCGTTATTGCCAGAGTGTAGTACGTGTTCAGTGGCATACAAATGAGACAGCGCTTCACCTCAGCATCGAAGATGATGGGCCCGGTGTAGCCCCGGGCAAACGGGAGCGTATTTTTGAACCCTTCACACGCCTGGATCCAAGCCGCTCTCGCGATTCCGGTGGGGTGGGCCTGGGGCTGGCGATTGTTAAGGCGGTGGTCAACAATCATGGTGCCACAATTTCCGTGCATGACGCCGAACTGGGTGGCGCCAGGTTTTTGTTAACGCTGCCACTCAAACACGAGGATTTGTGAACCCGTTCCGCAAGTTGGATACAATCCGATACAAAACCCCTACATAACACCAATATCACTCCAGTCGTTTTTGTTTTGAAATAACAGCACAGGCACAGACCTTGTGTTGACTCAACTTTACAAGACAGGACGATACTATGAATCAGAAACCAAAATTGGTGGCACCTTTGTTAGCAGTATCGCTGACCGGGCTACTGCTCAGTGTAAATACGTTTGCAAACGAAGGTGAACGGCAGGCCTCCAGAATTGTGGGTGGCACCGCCGCGTCAGAGG
>CAJWCA010000149.1 GCA_913020395.1 uncultured Cellvibrionales bacterium
CAAGCCGATAGATACCGCCGGCTAGAATTTTCTCAATTGCGTCGTGCATGACATCAAAACTGGAGCTCTTATGAATGAACCCACTGACGCCCAAGTCGATTGCTTTGCTCACATGTTTCGGGTTGTCGGAGGCAGACAGTACGACAACCCGCAATTCGGGGTAGGTATTACACAGCTTTTTTAAAAAACCAAAACCGTCGCTGCCGGGCATAAACAGATCGACTATAGCGAGCGTTAAATCTTCTTTTTTGGCCGCTGACAGCACCGAGGCACCGTCTTCACATTCAATGATTTGGGCATTGGGGAACATGTCTGATAGCGCGGCCATGACGCCGGAGCGGGTCATGGCATGATCGTCGGCAATCACGATTTTCATTTAACAATCCCTGTCATATTTATTAACTCGTGTTTACCAACTGAGCGAAGCGTTTAGATAAACGCGGCGCCCATGATAATTCCCTTCTGTGTTGCCTTTGCTTATGTTGCCCGCCTGATACTCGACGTAAGCTTCGTCATCCAGGTTTTCAATCTTAAAATCCAACCTGAGGTCTTGTTTGTTCCACTGCCAGAGTTTGCTGACAATGAGATCGTGACGATACCAGGAGTCGATGGGGTCTGAGCCCACGCCGCCGCCTCGCCATTTGGTGAGCGACTGATGGTAAGTCAGCCAGGACGCGCTCCAGCCCTCATCAAATTGATGGGTTATAAAAATGCTTTTCACGTGTTTAGGTATCGCAAACTCATCTCCACCAAAACTGATTTTCTCTGGGGTCACCCTGGAGAGGCGGGAAGATTTGAAGCGTACATTGGTGTAGCTCAAGTAGACTGACGTTTGCCGCTGGGGTCGCCAGGTTACACGGGTATCGTAGCCGCTCACACGCCAATCTTTGTAATTGGAAAATACACTGACCCGGCTGTCGCCCTCACTAAACGAGTTGGGCGATACGGGCGGCTCGAGTTCTCTCCAGCTGGCGTGATCGATGCCCCCTTCCATATCTTCCTGAAAGGTTCGCCAGTCCACATCCAGCTTGCCCTCAAAGAAGGTGCCGTAATAGGCCATTTCGATATTGTCTGTTTGCTCTGCCGTCATATTAACGTCGGCTTTGAAGTGATAGTCAACGTAGGGAGTGCCATTGTCATCAATGGTCTCCCGGCTATATTCCCACACCGTGGGCGAGCGGTAAGCTTTAGCACCACTGATACGGAAATTGTGCTGAGGCGAGAGCTGGTAGTGCAAGGATACCCGGGGGGACACTCGCGCTTTATCGGTTTCCTGATCTTCCAGCATAAAACCCACATTGCTTAGCCACTTGTCACTCAATCGCCATTCAACGTTGCTAAACCCGTACAAAATGGCGTTATCGACACTGTTATCGCTAGTGAGGTTGAGTGGAGACTTGATGTTTTGCTGTTTGTAGCCCGCACCGGAGACCACTCGCACCTGTTTATTGACTGTTCTTTCATACTCGAACTCCGTTTCCCACAAGGTGGTTTCTCTATCACCAAAAACGCCGCCCGTTTGTTTGAATTGCGTATCGTATAGAGCAACGTACCAACGCCATTGCTGTTGCTCTTCAACTCGTGTCCACCCGGCCGTCAACCAAATGCTGGTATTTTCATCTTCGGCAAACTCATCGGGATGGTCAGCATCACCGATTCCAAACGTACCGACACTCACACCCAGTTCCATATCATAAGTATCTTGCAAGGTGGGGGTTAAGGCCGCATTCAATACCAGGTGGTCCACAGAGCCATCATCATCCAGACCTTCAAAACCGGTGTTTTCACGGTGAGAAAGCCGCAATTGGCCGTAACCATCAGATAACTTGAAATTTGACCGTATGTTGATGTTGCGGGTATGCAAGTCACCGGCTGTCGCTCGGATATGGGTTCCGCTATCTTGAATTGGACTTTTGGTGGTGATATCAATGGCCCCGATGATGGCATTTGAGCCGTAAGCGGGCACGTTTGAGCCCTTGATCACTTCAATGCGCTGAACATCGTCAGGTGTGATACCCAGAGACTCCCAAGAAATGGTGGGGTAGGCGGGCACATAAACACTGCGCCCATTGACACGCACCTCAACGCGCCTGGGGTCATCGTCGGTCAAATCGTGACCCGATACGCCATAGATGGAACCATTGGTATAGAAGCTCAGGAATCCCGGCACCAGGCGAAAGATATCCACCAGATTGTTGGGCGCTAATGCTGCGATCATATCGCTGTCAATAACGGTGACCGAAGAAGGCGCATTCTGGCGTTCCTGCTCCATTCTTGCGCCGGAGCTCACCATGGGAATATCCACCAAAAGGTCACTTTCGTCGTAATAATCGGTATCTTTTGCGGCTGAGGACGTGGCGCTTGCCACTGACATTAGGGTAAAAACAAAGACGGATTTAATGGTCATCCTAACCTCTTCAGATAATTTAAGTGGTATTGGTCTCAAGCTTCAAACTCAGGTGAAATATGCCCACTACTCCATAGTGCAGAGGGCATTGAGTGCGTCTTCCTTAAACCCAGCCTGTACGAATACACGAATGAACGGATTCTATCAGTAAATATAGTGATATTTAAGGCACTAACAAGCGCTGGGTCGCGCACCTTGCTGGTGCCCTTGTGTGAGCACTTGCTTCCAATTGTGGCAAATGGGCCAAAAAAGGCCCTGAATTGATGCACGTTTCAATATTTCACTAACAGTTATCCCTTGTGATACGAGCGCATTTAGCGCTTTCCCAGCAATTATCCGAGTTTGGCACGGGTGTTGCTGTATCCCTGTTTTTTGATTTATAGGATTTGAACATGAGTGAAGAGAAACTCAATCTATTGGATGTGACAAGTCCATCAATTAAAACCTTGCACCTGTCCTGGTTTGCGTTCTTTTTAACTTTCGTGATGTGGTTTTCCTACGCGCCGTTGAAACCCTTTATTATGGATGCCTTCGACATGAGCAATGCTCAATGGAAGGCCCTGTTGATATTAAATGTGGCCTTAACCATTCCCGCCCGTATTGTTATTGGCATGTTGGTAGACAAATTTGGCCCGCGTTACGTCTTCAGTATTTTGCTGGCCATCTCCGCATTGCTTTGCTGGGGGTTTGCATTTTCTGAGACCTATGAGCAACTCGCGTTATTTCGGTTTCTTTGTGGTTTTATCGGTGCCGGTTTTGTTATTGGTATTCGCCTGGTCGGTGAGTGGTTTCCCGCCAATACGGTGGGTGTTGCAGAGGGCATTTATGGCGGCTGGGGGAACTTCGGCTCGGCTGTCGCAGCCTGGACCTTGCCTGCACTGGCGACCTATATTTATGGCGGCGAGGAAGGTTGGCGTTACGCGATAGCAACCACTGGTGGCGTTGCACTTGTCTATGCTCTGATCTTTTTTCTGAAGGCGCGCAATACACCCAAGGGGGCCACCTATTTCAAACCCAAGAAAACCGGTGGGCTAGAGGTGAGCAGCAAAACAGATTTCTGGTTTTATATCGCGATGAACGTGCCCATGTATCTGGCCTTGTTTGTTTTGACCTGGAAGCTGTCTTCTCCCGAAGTGGCATTGTTGACCGACAGCACGGCTAATGTGTTGGGTCTTTTTTTACTGGGGCTATTTGTGTTTCAGTTTTATCAGATCTATCAGGTCAATAAACACGTGTTTACCCAGCAGGTGCCCGCCGTTGAACGTTATAAATTTAAGCAGGTGGCCATTTTGAATTGGTCTTATTATGTCACCTTTGGGTCGGAACTTGCGGTGGTGTCAATGCTGCCCGCCTTTTTCATGGAAATCTTTAACCTGAGCCCTGTCAAAGCGGGTTTATTGGGTGGTGCCTTTGCCGTGATGAATTTGCTTGCTCGCCCTGGAGGGGGTTGGTTGTCTGATCGGATGGGGCGACGCAAGACACTGTCGACCCTGGTTGCAGGTTTGTGTTTGGGTTATTTGGTTCTCGCTCAAGTTGATAGCACCTGGTCTATTCCGTTGGCGGTTCTGTCAGTCATGATGTGTTCCTTTTTTGTTCAGGCAGGTGAAGGCGCTGTGTTTGCAATGGTGCCATTGATCAAACGTCGAATGACGGGTCAAATTGCCGGTATGGTGGGTGCCTATGGCAACGTTGGGGGCGTTACTTTCCTGACCGTCTATTCATTTGTGGATCCTTCTACCTTCTTTTTTGTGCTCGCATCCGCAGGTGCTGTTTGTTTTGCAATGATTCAGTTTCTGGAAGAGCCCGAGGGACACATGCATGAAGTCTTGCCAGATGGCACGGTACAGCTGATTAAAGTGACGTCTTAAAGAGCGTTCAGGTGTGTCTCTCTTACTTGTGGAGGCACGCCAGAACCAAGGCCCAGAACTCAGAAAAATCATTCACCACCACGTCTGGTTGGTGGGGATATCGATCGTTTCCCGGAAACAAGCGTTGCAACCAGTCGAGATCCCATTGCGCACCGTTAAAAAATACGGCGGTCATACCCGCCCGTTTTGCCGCAATAATATCGGTTGTGCTGTCACCGACATACCAGATGTCAGCGGCTGGGGGCTGTCCCAGATCTTTTGCAGCCTTTAGAAGTTGGTCTGGGTGTGGCTTGCGCCGGGGCGTATCATCTCCGCTGACATGATGGTCAAAAAGTCCGACCCATGACCCGTCTTCAACCGCTTTCAGTTCATGTTCAAAGAACTCCCGGTCTCGGTTAGTAATTACGCCGGTCGCCAGCGGCAAGTCGCGCAAGCCCTTCAACAGGTTCTTCACTTGAGGTTCAAACGGCAGCACCGTGCCGTAGTGCTTGCGGTAGTGGTGGTTAAACACTTTGTGAGCCGTTTGTTTTGCCGCTTGATCATCAGCAAACAAGACTTCAAAAATATCGGTCCGTGAAATTTTTCGGTCAGCTTTGATTTTGGGGTGCAACTGACTGTGACTCTGCACATACTCAATCAAGCGCGCATCTTCACGTGATCGACTTAAGGTGGGGTCGGCCAGACAATCCAGAATGCCTAGTTGCTGCAGCTCGGGGAGCATATCGTCAACCGCGTGGTACATCGCATCCAGGGTATCTACCAGTGTCGCGTGCCAGTCAAACAGGATCGTTTTTGGGGGTGATATCTGCGCAACAGCGGGGTGCCAGTCAGGTTCCAAACGCTGAGGGGGAGGGCTGTGTGGTGGAAATGCAGCCGGGCGCGCGCGCGACACAGGGCAATTGAATGCAGAGGGGGTGCGCAGTTGTATCGCGGCCAATAGATCGAATAAGTCCTCCAGGCTACCGACGATAGCGTCGGGCTGTTGATTGCCGGCTTTTTCGATAGAAGGTTTAAAAACAGAGTCCAGGTAATCCTGTGTCCAGCCGCCACCGTTGTAGAAGATGGCTGTGATACCCGCATTTTTTGCCGTCAGTACATCCAGCGCGCTGTCGCCAACATACCAGCTGTGTGGGTCGGCTGTTTGCCCGATTCTTGTCAGTGCACAGTGGATGATTTCCGGGTCAGGTTTGTAGTGCGTAACATCATCAGCGCAGGCCGTGGTGTCGATAAGCCCAGCCCATTCGCCGTCGTCAACCATCTGGATTTCATAGTCGAAGAATTCCCTTATACGGTTGGTGGCAATACCTCGTTTGATACCCAGTTGTTTTAGACCGGCCAGGTATTCGCCAGTACCTGACTGGAAGGTGTGTACTTTGCCATAATGTTTGCGATAACACTGGTTGTAGGCGTGATGCGCAAGTAATTTGGCTTCTCGATCATCGCCAAAAATGGCGTTAAAAATATCGGTGCGGGAGACTCTGCGTTCAGCCAATATCTTGGGGTGCAATTGACGGTAGATACGAATGTAGCGAATCAGTTTGCAGTCGTCGGGGTTTCTGCAGGCTGATTCAGGCTGTAGTCTCTTGATAAGGTCCAGGTCTTCCAATTGGGGCAATACATCCTCCATCGCGGCAAACATGGCGTCGAGGGTGTCGACCAGCGTGCCGTGCCAGTCAAATAGAAGTGTGTGGGGTATTGCCAGTTGTGTGGCTTTATTCATCATCAATGGGCCATCATTGCCTGCACAGAGGGGTAAAGTTGTAGGGTACTTAAAGTCTAGGTGGCTTCCTTCGGCTTGTCTGACAAAATTTATCTGTAGCCTATTGGCACAGCCCTCTATAATGCGGAGAGCTGCGACCAACATTGAGTAGCAGTGTGTTTAAATAGAGTGATACAAGGACCCCGTTATGGCTCAGTTAACAATAAAACACCCTCACAATCTGTCTTTAAATGAACTGAAACCACAGGTTGATGAACTGGCAAAATCACTGCGAGAGAAGTATGGCGCCAGTACGCACTGGCAGGGGGACAATGTGATTACTGTCAAAGCCAAGGGCGTAGACGGTACGCTGACGCTGGAAGAAAAACACCTTCAGGTGAATATAAAACTGGGCATGATGACGTCATTTTTGAAACCGCAGATTGAAGCAGAAATACGCACTTATCTTGCGGCCAAGGTGTGATAGGTCAAACCACAGAGGTTTATTTTACCCTGCGGGACTAGTCAAAACAGGGCCGAATGAGCCCGAGCGTGGAGGCTCTTTGCCACTCAATCAACTCAGATTTTGGTGGGTGGAATTCGGTGCGATAGGCCCAAACGGCATCGTTAATACTGTACAAAAACAAAGCCAGGCGCTGCAGCTTTTTTTCGCTCCATTTTGCCCCTAGTCGCTGCAGAATACCGACCAATTGTTTTGCCATTTTCTCCCGGTGTTTTCTTTCAACTTTCGCCAGTTCCGGGTAGATCGACAGGGCTTTTTCCAATTCATCTTCAATCTCATCTCGCAATTCCGCCTGATTCAGGGCCAGGAACAGTTTGCTCATGAAGGCTTCCCAGCCGAGAGAAACGTTTTTGGGCGTTTCCAGGGTTGCGGAGATTTCACTGATTTTCTCCAGGTAGTCTTCATAAATGGCGATCAAGATAGATTTTTTGTTGGGGTAGTACTGGTATAGCGAACTGACCGGAATGCCCGCTTCACTGGCGATGGCAGTGGTGGTGACCGCAGTGATGCCTTTTTCCTTCAGCAGTTTTCTACAGCTGGCGAGGATTAATTCCACACGTTGGCGAGAGCGAGTTTGGGAAGGGAGTTTTCGCTGTTCGACATTACTATCGGGCTTTGCGGTCATAGTTGTGCTCGTTTGAATCTCGGGCTGGCTAGTGGGAAGCGCCATTTTATGCGCTCTACAGCGCCCTTTTTAGTCTATTCGTGGATACTTGGCAAACAAATAAATGTGAATGTGTATTCATATTTGTTGACTTTGCAAGATGAGTGGTGAAAGAATGAGCGCCAGCAATAACCCGAAGAGAGAGCATGTCATAATGAAAATAAGCCGGAATTTGTCTGCATTTACTGTTTTACCCTTGGCCCTGGCCCTTCAATCTGCGCCCGTTCTGGCAGTGGATTCCCTGATCGAAGAGGTCATTGTCACAGCGCAAAAACGTGCCCAAAGCCTGCAAGAGGTCTCCATCGCCATTGCGGCCTTTGGCGAAGAGGACCTTAAGGGTCTGGGGGCCACGAACCTGGAAGAAATTACGGAATTTGTCAGCGGTGCAGAGCTGTTTGATGAGCGGGGCGCAGGTCAGCCCACTTGGGTGATAAGGGGAGTGGGGCTGTCTGATTTCAACTCCAACAATACGCCTACCGCCGCTATTTACTACGATGAGTTTTACCTGACGTCCAATGTACTGGGCGGTATCGGTTTATTCGATGTTGGTCGTGTAGAAGTGCTCAAAGGACCACAGGGTGGTCTCTATGGTCGAAATACCTCTGGTGGCGCTGTGCGGGTGCTGTCAAAGAGACCCGAAGTCGGGGAGGCGCTCAACGGTTACGTCACCGGCACAACGGGTCGCTGGAATCGAAGCGGGATAGAAGCCGTGGTGGGTGGCAGCTTTAATGAAAAAACGGCCTTTCGTTTGTCGGCAATGAGCGATCAGGGCGGTGGCTGGCAAAACAGCTTGGCGACACCTGAAGATGATGAATACGGAGATCGGGACTTTTCAGCCTTGCGTGCCCAGGTTTCAGTTGAACTCACGGACACCATGGACCTGTGGGTTAAGCTCGAAGGCGGCACTGATCGATCGGAAACCACCTTGGGTTATTCAAGGGCCTTATATGATGCAAACACCGGCGACTTCTGCAGTCAGGCCTATGCAGGCAATCACGATGAGCAGGGCTGTGTCACTCTGTCGAATCTTACCAATGCCTTTGTATTGACCCCTGGCGATCTGGGTTTATTGCCTTCTGGTCAAACCCTGGACGGTCGTCATGTAATGTCCAACCCCATTAACGCGCTCGATAATCAGTGGGCAGGCGTGAATGTGCAATTGAATTGGGATTTGACTTTCGCCACTGTAACGGCGATTGCCGGCTATCTGGAATATGACAATAATCAACGTTATGACTTTGACGGGCAGCCGCTGGCCCTGTTCGAAGAGACGGGCAAAGCCGAACTCAGTGCCTGGTCGCAAGAGCTTCGCCTGACCTCAAACAGTCAGGGTCCTCTACACTGGCTTGCAGGCATCACCTACGCAGAGGACGAAGATAAAGAGTTTCGCATTGGTGACCTGAGCGACAACGTACTGGTTTTTCCCACTCTGTCGGAGCGGGGTTTTGTTCAGCAGACGAGTTCGTGGGGTGTCTATGGTCAATTGGACTATGCGCTCTCTGAAACCGTCAGCTTAAATTCATCCCTGCGTTACACCGAAGAAAAGAAAGACCTCAAAAATGCGTTTTTTGAAGATTTGTCGGGTGGCTTTTTTTACATAGAAGGTGTTAACAAATCCCTTGAACTCGACGACAACTGGTCGGGGCATGTCGGTGTTGACTGGACACCCGCAGATGACTTGCTGGTCTATGGTCGAATCACTCGTGGGTTCAAGTCCGGTGGTTTCTTTGGTGGTTTTGCCTTCACAGAAGCGGAGTTAGAGCCTTATCGGGAAGAGACAGTGGTGTCTTTCGAAGTCGGCGTTAAGTCAAGTCTTCTGAATAAAACCCTGCAACTCAACAGTGCGCTTTTTTTCTATGATTATTCCGACGTACAAGGTTTCACCCAAACTTACAGTCCTGTTACTCAAACAACCTTAACTAAACTGGGCAATCTTGGTGATGCTGAACACACCGGTGCCGAGATGGATATTATTTGGTTCCCCGAGGCGGTAGAGGGTTTAAGTTTCCAGGTCGCGACCGCCTGGCTGAAGGCAGAAATAGTCAACTCTGACACCATCGGTCTGGATCAAGCCGGAGAACAATTTCCCATTGAAGGCTTGGCCAGAACTTTTTCTCCCGAGTTTAGTTCATCTGTACAGGCACGTTATGAATGGAACGTCAGTGACTTGCTTGCCGCCGTTCAGTTCAACTACAGCTGGCGTGACAATCTGGTTGATGCGAGCTCGTCCTTCAGCGACATAGAATTGGCCGCGTTTGATCACTCGGGCTATGAGGTTTTGAATGCGCGTTTGTCATTGGCTGCAGAAGATGACAGTTGGTCGGTGGCCCTCATCGGTCGGAACCTGCTGGACGAAGTGTATTGGGCCAGGGCGTCCGGGGATGACCTGGGCAGTTATATCAGTACTCCTGCAAAACCCGAGAGCTGGGCAATAGAGGTGAATTACCAATGGTAGTCTTGAATAAAAGTTTGTTGAGCATTGCTTTGACCGTGTGTTGTTTTTCCGCTAGTGCGGGTGATGTGTCGAAAAGTGAGCCGAGCAAGAGCCCGACATTAATTTTGCACAATGCCAAAATCTACACCGCGGATGATCATCAAAATGTGGTGCAGGCAATCGCAATTAAAGATGATCGCATCATTGCCACCGGCACTAACGATGAAATGTTAGCCCTGGGAAATGCGCGCAGTGAGCAAGTTGATCTGCAGGGCGCACTAGTATTACCGGGTCTGCATGACACTCACATCCACCCAGCGGGTATTATTCGTTATGAATCTTGTAATCTGGAAAGCCGAGGGCTTGATCTGCATGCCTTGTCCGGGTTTGTTAAAAACTGCATTGAGGAAATGGACATTCCAAAAGGGGAGTGGCTCTCGGTCAGGCAGTGGAGCTTTGGCGAGAACAACTTGCCGGCAGCGGGTTTGAACACCTTGCGTCAAGCGCTGGATGCTGCGACCACGGATCATCCTGTGATACTACTGGGTAACGATGGCCACCATCATGCCACAAACAGTGCCGGGCTATCGTTGGCGAAAAACGATAAAGGTGAAACCGTTGGTTTGTCGTCTCAGACATTGGCCTCCGAGTTTTCGGATTTCATTCCCTTTGTTGGACTGGATACACAGGGGGAGCCCAATGGAGAAATCAATGAAGGCACACATCGTCTACTGGGCGCACCGGGTCTCATTGATGCCGACATTCCATTGTTGTCCAGGCATGTGGAGCAGATTCCCCAACGTTTGAATGCACTGGGAATCACATCGATTCAGGACGCCGCGGTGGCACCACAAGTCAATGGTTTGTATGAGCAATTGGTTCGTTCTGGTGATGTGCCCCTGAGAATTCGCTTGGCTCAATACTTAATTCCCGAAGACTACCTGGGGGTGGACGGGCAACTGGATATGACGGCACTGTTGGCGGATGCCCAGGCGACCAGAGACAAATATGCATCGATCGAGAATATCAACGCTAATGCGCTGAAGTTTTTTGTGGATGGTGTGCTTGAAGGGAATCCTTTGGCCAGCCCCCCAACCCTGCCTAATGCGGCGATGCAGCATCAGTTTCATCAGCCTCGCTACCAACTTGACAAAACCAGCGGTCAAGTAAAGCTGTTGGGTTATGTCGATCCTGACAGCCAGCCGTGTAACAACTGGCGAACAGCACCTGTAAAAGATGCAAAAGCGTCTAAGGGTTTCATCGATGCG
>CAJWCA010000150.1 GCA_913020395.1 uncultured Cellvibrionales bacterium
GTTGGTGACCATGTTGGGCGAGATTAACACCGTCGCGCCCAGCGACTTGTCGGTGCTGATTACCGGTGAGACCGGGGTGGGAAAGGAGTTAGTGGCTAAAAGCATTCATCAGCAATCCCAGCGAAATCAGGAGCCATTGGTACAGATTAACTGTGCGGCTCTACCTGAAAATATTGTGGAAAGCGAATTGTTTGGGCATTTAAAAGGCGCCTTTACGGGCGCAAATCGTGACCGAAGTGGTCGCTTTGAATTGGCGGACGGTGGATCTCTGTTCCTCGATGAGGTGGGTGAATTGCCACTGTCGGCCCAGGCCAAACTGTTGCGAGCCTTGCAGAGTGGGGAGATACAGCGGGTAGGTAGTGATAAAACGATTGCGGTTGATGTGCGAGTCATAGCCGCCACTAACCGAGACCTGGGGCACGAGGTTAAAGAGGGGCGTTTCCGTGCTGACCTCTATCATCGCTTAAGTGTTTATCCTCTGCCCGTGCCCCCACTGCGCGAGCGGGAAAAAGACTACCTGCTTCTGGCGGGGTACTTCCTGGAAAAAAGTCAGCATCAACTAGGCATTAACAAATTGAGGCTGAGTGCCGGTGCTGTTTCACAGCTGTCTGGTTACGACTGGCCCGGTAATGTTAGGGAATTGGAGCATGTGTTAAGCCGAGCAGGCCTGAAGGCTATTAAGGAGCAAGGCCGTCTCAGTTCAATTATTAGTATTGATAGTCACCATTTGGGTTTACAGGTGCAAGAGCCAAGTATTGTGAAAGGTGCCCTACCTGAGCCCAGGCCTTCAACTGAAGGCATGCAAACCCTCGAATTTCGTGATGCGGTTGATCGTTATCAGTCGATGTTGATAGAAGAGGCCCTGGATAAGGCGGGGGGGAAACTGTCCCAGGCGGCACGTTCCCTCAGTCTGGATAGGAGCAATTTGGTCCGGTTGATGAGGCGATTGAAGCTGGTAGGGGGCTAGGTAGCTTGTCAGCATTCAACAAGCCGCAAAATATCCTATACTGACAAACGGTAGATTTCCGTTTTCATAAATTGGAGTTCATGTGTTAATTCGGGGGACACAACGGCCGGTTTGCCCGTCTAAGCCCACTTCGGCGCCTTTCAGGCTGGCCTGCCTGTGTTTGTGCTTGTGGTTTTTCTCTTCGTGTCTCCAGGCACAGAAAGTCAGTCCTGAAGCTCTACAGTCCGCCGTATTATACAAGTTGGCTGACTATGTTGAATGGCCGAATGAATCGAGTTTGAGCCAGTTTCAATTGGGTGTCGTTGGGGTCGACAATGCGTTGCTGGCTGCACTGCGCAAAGACGCTCGTTTTTTTAAAATTCACGGCTTACCTGTTCAGGTGAATTTGATCAATCCCGAGACCGTAGAGGGAACGCAATTCCAGATAGTGTTTGTTGGAAGAAACGCTGAACACTCGCTGGTCAGTCTGGCGGGGCGCTTGCGCCGCACTGAGACCTTGCTGGTCAGTCAGGAAAGCAAGGCAAGACAAGATTTCATGATCAATTTTGTCCGCAAAGAAAACATGCTGAGTTTTGAATTGAACCGGCACAACGTGGTGTTTGAGCGCTTGAAAATGGACAAGGAGATTCTCCTGCTCGGCGGCACTGAGCTCGATGTTGCAGAACTGTTTCGAGAGACTGAGCAGCAGCTGAAGGAAATTAAAGAGGATCTGATAAAAAAACAGGACCTGTTAACGGAGAAAAATTCTGCTCTGGATATGCAGACTCAAAAATTTCAGCAGCAAGAGCAAAAGTTGAAACGTCAGACAGCCCAACTGGAGGAAAAAACAAGGTTGCTAAATGAGGGGGATAACAAACTTGCTGCATTGTCGAGTCAATATGCTAGCGCGGAAGGAGAGTTGCTGGAAAAACAAAGTAGCCTGAAGCAGACGATTACAACATTGGAGGAAAAGGGGCTGCGTGTTGACGAACTTTCCAGAACGATAGAGCACAATGCCGCCATTCTTGAGCAGCAGAAAAATGAGTTGATTCAGCAGCAGGGAGAGAACATTAAACAGGGCCTTACGATTGACACCCAAAGGAACTGGCTGCTCCTTTTAGGTGTTGGGCTCATGGTGCTGGTGGGTCTTACCACTGCAATCTTGTTTATCAATCAGGCTCGAAGGAAAACCAACCAGAAACTCATACGAGCGAGAGACGACCTGGCCTTGGCTAAAGAAGAAGCAGAGGCTTCAAGAGAAGAGGCGGAAGAGGCTAATCAGGCCAAAAGTCTGTTTTTAGCAAAAATGAGCCATGAGATTCGTACACCCATGAGTGGCGTGATCGGGATGTCAGAATTATTGTCGGATATGAATCTGAATGGCGAACAGAAAAAGTGTAATGAAGTTGTGCTCGCTTCAGGTCAGACCTTGCTGACCGTGATTAATGACATTCTGGACTACTCCAAGATTGAAGCTGGAAAAATGCAGCTGGAGTCGATTCCCATTAACTTGCAAAAGTTAATCTGGGAGGTGTTGAAGATGTTTCGCCTCAGTTCCAAAAAGCAGCACATTCCATTGATGTCAGATGTCTCGCCCGACCTGGCAAAATATGTTCTGGGTGACCCCACGCGCCTAAGGCAAATTCTCATTAATTTTGTTAGTAATGCCCTTAAGTTTACGGATCAGGGGCAGATCATCGTTACAGCAGAGCCTGTGCCAGGTACTAGTGATATGGTGAAGCTGTCGGTGACTGACTCGGGAGCGGGTATGAGTGAACAGCAGCAGAGCAAGTTGTTTTCTGCTTTTAGTCAGACGGATTCTTCGATTGCACGGGAGTACGGTGGCACGGGTTTGGGGCTGGCGATCTGTAAACAATTATCCGAAATTATGGGTGAAGGTATTGGTGTTGAAAGTGCAGAGGGTGAGGGCTCTACCTTCTGGGTTAAAGTCAGGCTTGCTAAAGATACTGCCAGTTCTGCGGAGCCAGACCTCACCGATCAGTACGTAATGGGTAAGAAAGTGCTGATTGTGGATGACAATGCCATCTACGGAGAGTTGCTGAAGAAATATGCTCTACGCCATGGCATGCACGCGGAATATGTAGAAACGATCGGCGAAGCCTTCCAGAAGCTAGAGGCCGCGCACCACGAGCAGAGGCCCTTTGATCTTTTGTTGTCCGACCTCAACATGCCCGATCAGGATGGCGTTCTTTTTGCCAAAAGATTAGCGGCAAAAGAATATGGACAGCTACCTTTTATTTTAATCACCGCATCAAGCATGCCTCCGGCCGGAGACGCCCTTGAGGGGACAAATATTATTCTCTCCACCGATAAGCCGCTGGTTGAATATGAGTGCCTGGAGATCATTACACGAGGCCTGGGTATTCGTTCTGGCACTTCATCTGACAATGGAGAAAACCCCCAGAGTGCAGCGACCGATGAGAGCAGTCGGCATTTGGCGCCGTTGAATATTCTGGTTGCCGAAGATAACCCTGTTGTACGTCAGGTAATGAAAGGCATGCTGGGTAAATGCAATCAGCAGCCTGTTTTTGCGGTCAATGGGCTAGAGGCGGTGGAGGCTGTGCGCAGCAGCTCGCTCCCCTATGATCTCATCTTTATGGATTGCGAAATGCCCGAAATGGACGGTCTAACGGCCAGCCGTGAAATTCGGGTGCTGGAAGCCAATGGGGACAATCCCCGCACCCCGATTATTGCGTTGACCGCACACGTAATGGAGGAGCAGATCAAACGTTGCAAGGAAAGTGGCATGGATGAATTTATGGTAAAGCCCGTTAATATTGACGTGCTTAGAAAAACCTTAATAGAGGCTGCTCGCAAAAAAATCAGCCTCGTAGGATAATCATTACCAAAATCAGTTAGCAGGGAAGAATATGCCGCAGTCGAACACACTACCTTATCGTTTGATGGTTTTACTCGCTCTAATTCAGGGTTTGGCGTTACTGCTTTTACATCAATCCATCGAGTTGGATTTCTGGCCCCACCGCGAGCCCCAGTGGCTGTTCGCCTTCTATAGTGCTGCTGTGGTTGCGCCCACTATGTTGTTGCTGGGCCTGGAAAGCACCCATCAAAGAGTAGTCTTTCGTTATTGTGGGGCTTTTACGGTTGTGGTTTGTTTACTGGCTTATTATGTCGGTAGTCAGGCAGCGCCGGTTGCTCATGTTCGGTATCAGTTGTTGTTAGCGATATTTGTAGCGTCAATCTGTGTCGCGAGTTTTAAGGCGCTGATGTATGCGCAACACTTTGCCTCAGGAAGAACGCTCAGTTATAGCCATCTGTTTCAGCTGTCATGGCGTAATTTTCTAACATTGTTATTGTCGCTGCTATTCACCCTATGTGTATGGGGAATATTAATGTTATGGGCTGGATTATTTAAGGCCATAAATATTGATTTTTTCTACGATCTGTTCACTGAGGTTTGGTTTTATTATCCCTGTTTGGCACTGGCCTTTGGTTTTGGTGTGATTATCTTTCGTCAATTATCGAGCGTAATCGATACCATCGCACGCATTCAGCAAGCATTAATGAAGTTTCTGCTGGTCATTCTGGTGTTTGTATCTGTGATTTTTCTTGCCGCACTGCCCTTTACCGGATTGGCGCCGCTGTGGGAGACGGGTGGCAGTCTGTTGATACTCTGGATGCAGGCGTTAATGTTATTTTTTGTGAATGCAGTTTATCAGGATGATCCGGAGATAAGGCCCTATCCCCTTTGGATGCACCGATTTATTTATCTGGGGATAGCTTTGCTGCCCTTGTATAGCATGGTCAGTTTTTATGGTTTGTCGCTTCGGGTTGAGCAATATGGCTGGACTCAGTCGCGCGCCTGGGCGTTTCTGTTGTGGGCGGTTTTTGCCTTATTTTCACTGGGCTATCTTGCGGGCATTGCGCGCTTGCGCGACCAGTGGTTGAGGCAATTAAGTTGGGTTAATGTTCGCATGGGCCTGGTTGTTCTCGCTCTGGCGTTATTGGTTAATTCTCCTTTGCTGGATTTTAGGAAGATCTCTGTGGCCAGCCAGTTAGCCAGGCTAGACACGGAGCAAGTGAGTTTAGTTAATTTTGATTACGCGTATTTCCGCTCGGATCTGGCGAAACCTGGATATGATGCCTTGATGCAATTGAAAGAAGAGGTGGGCGAAAAACACCCGGAAATACGTTTGCAAATTAATAATCTGTATGCGGATCCCTTTAATCGAGTGGTGGGTTCCACACAGCAGGAGCTGGCGTCGGCCATCACGGTGATTCAGGGTACGTTGTCAGAGGAACTCAAGACGGCCATTTACAAAATGTTGGGACAAAACCCCTGGCGAATGCGACAAAATACTGCTTATTACCTTACAACAATAGACTTGAATGATGATGGGCGGGAAGACTATCTATTAATAGAGGAGCAATTGCACCGACATCGCATGACGCTATTTTACAAAGAGGGCGACACTTGGTTTTATCGTCCGATGAGAGGTGCCGGTCAAGCGATCAATGCCAACACAGATTTTATAAAGGCTCTCAGAGAGGGGGACATGCTTACAGAGAACCCCAGCTGGAAGACCTTAACCATTGGTGGCCAAACGTTTCGGGTGCAGGACCACGCTATGAGTATTGACTTTGAAGGACGGGTCAATTTACAAGGTAGGAATTTTCAAAAATAGGGTATATATTGAGACTGTCGAGAGCAGGGATGCCGACAGGATGTAAAATCATTCATTGTATTACCCTTTGGCAGGCTTAAACGTTTATCGAGTGTTAATACTGACTTACTGTTCTTTTGGAACTTAAGTGACAACAGGGATATCTTATGGATAAGCGAGCACTTTCTTTTGCCACAATCATTCCATTGCGAAATGATATTGCAGAAGTGATTGTTGATGAAGGTGTTGAACTGGATTTGGATATGGTTCGGCAGTACCATCGGTATTTACTCGCAAATTTCAACAGCCCTTTTTCCTTGCTCATTAATAAAATTCACGCGTATACCTATACTTTCGAAGCCCAGCTTAACCTGGCCACTCTTGAAGAAATTAATGTGATGGCGGTGGTTGCCTACAACCGGGCAACAAAAGTGAGCACTGAGAATCTGGCCAATTCAATTCCGCGACAAATTGAATGGAACTTGAGAATTTTCAACGAGCGTTCTTCTGCGGTGTCATGGTTGGTAGAACAGCAGTCCGCATTGTCTGAAACATGAATCTGTTTGTGTCTGGTAGGGTATCAACAGGGCCTATGATTCAGTTGGCGGAAGATGGAGCTGAGCCAGCCGATCAATCTCCTTAAGATAGGCCGTGATGTCTTCGTTATCGAGAAAAGACCCTATAAAGCTGTTTTTGGCTAATTGGACTACCTGGTGTTTTTCCAGATCCAGTGCTTCGGTGAGCGCCTTGTAGTTATCGTTGACATAACCACCAAAATAAGAAGGGTCATCTGAATTAATGGTCACCAGCAATCCCTGATTTAGCATGTCCAGAGCTGGGTGTTGAGCCATGTCCTCAATCACCGCCAGCTTCAGGTTCGACAAGGGGCAAACGGTGAGTGCTATTTGCTCTTTCTTTAATCGTTCTATCAGGCCGGGGTCTTCCATGGCCCGGTTGCCATGATCGAGCCGGTTAATTTTTAACAGGTTCAAAGCCTGTTCAACGTAGTGTGGTGGTCCCTCTTCGCCTGCGTGTGCCACACATTTTAACTTCATCTTTTTAGCGGCGGTGAAAACGGCTTTAAATTTCTCGGGCGGATGACCAAGCTCGGACGAGTCCAGGCCTACACCATCTATCCAGGGTAGATAGTCTTTCGCTTGTTCAAGCGCTATAAACGCGTGCTCTTCACTTAAATGACGAAGAAAACACATGATTAGCCGATAAGACATTCCATGTTCGGATTGTGCGGCAAGCAAGGCTTTTTTTATGCCCGTTATTGCTACAGAAAATGGCAGGCCTCTTTCGGTATGTGCTTGAGGGTCAAAAAATACCTCCACGTGTTTGACATTATCTCCGCGGGCCTTCTCAAGGTAGGCCTGCGTTAATGCAAAAAAATCCTGTTCTGTTTGTAGTACGCTCATGCCTGCATAGTAGAGATCCAGAAACTCCTGCAGGTTATTGAAAGAATACGCTTTGCGAATTTCATCGACGGAAGAATAGGGTAGTGTTATCTGATTCCGTTCAGCCAGAGTAAACATAAGCTCTGGCTCCAGGCTGCCTTCCAGGTGCAGATGCAACTCTGCTTTAGGCAGTTGATCAATGAGTTTGTGTAAATCGGACATTTTTATTCCGCCGCAGTGTAAAAATTCCATTGATTTGAGAGTGAGACTACGCTGCTTGCTGGCCGAGTGCCATGATTCGGCGGTGATTTATCTTGAAACGCAGCGTATGCTGCCCTACGGGAAAGCTTTGGCTATACTCAGGTGAACCCCCACGATTCTATGGAGATAGATATGAGCAAGCCGACTCGTGCTTCTGACACACCCATTGCCGTTGAAGTTGAAGCCGGCACCTCGTATTTTTGGTGCGCCTGTGGCCTGAGCAAGAAACAGCCCTTCTGTGATGGCTCCCACAAAGACACCGACATTCGCCCTGTTGTTTTTAAGGCTGAAGAATCCAAAAAAGTGTTCTTTTGCGGGTGTAAGGCAACGGCCGCTCAGCCGCTATGCGACGGTAGCCATAAATCGACGTAAGGCTATCTGCCAGGCTCTTCTTGGGCGCCCAGTGGCCGTTCACGCTAGAATTGGACTGGCAGTGAACTCATTCTCAAGGATTCGGCACTGTTGGGTGTCATCATTCTCTGAGAGAGGGCCATATCCCTGTAGTGGGGGTCCAGCCAGCAGCGGGGCAATTCTTCGTCCGAGAGAAAAACCAAATCAGACTTTTGATAGAGCTCGGGATCCTGTTCCTCTTCACCACATTGTCCGCGGCACTGCATTTCCTCTGTGTAGGGGTCAAACAAATCATTAGCGTTTAACACGGCTAACAAGTGGCCCGTGGCTCTTTCTTTTAGAAACATAATCGTCACCAAATCAACAGGGAGTGTTATCAATAGTTTAGTGGAAGGTATTCAAACTAACGAGCATAAGCATGGGACAATATGGTCTAAATAATGAGAGGCTTAGATCGTAAATTAAGCGTGTAGAGTATAAACTTTCCGCCCTGCGCCTCAGGCACAATTAACGTAGACTCTAGTAGATGTAAATATCCCCATGGAAAATGAAACAAAAGGTATGTTGCTGGGCCTGCTAGGCGTTTCAGCATTCGGTTTAACCTTGCCGATTACAAAAATAATTGTCCCCTATCTCGATCCAATTTTCATTGGGCTGGGGCGAGCTGTGTTAGCTTCTTTTGTTGCAGCATCCCTGTTGCTAGTTACCCGTCAACGGTTGCCGAGCAGGCAGCAAATCCCGCAGCTGATGGTGGTTGTATTGGGAGTGATTGTGGGGTTTCCCGTTTTTTCTTCGTGGGCAATGCAACATGTGCCAGCCTCCCATGGCGGTGTGGTGTTGGGGATTCTGCCCCTGGCAACTGCCATTGTCGGGGTGTTTATTGGGCACGAACGACCCAGCATAGCATTTTGGCTTGTGAGTATTATGGGCAGTGCACTGGTCATTGCCTATGCCCTGATACAAGGGGCGGGAGAGTTTAACATTGCTGATCTCGCGCTGCTGGCGGCGGTATTGTTGGCGGCACTGGGCTACGCGGTGGGGGCCAAATTGACAAAAGACATGGGCGGCTGGCAGGTCATTTGTTGGGCTTTAGTTCTGTCTTTCCCTTTCATAATCATTCCCGCCATTAAAACGGCGCCACAGAGCTTGGCGGGTTTTTCCACTGAGGGTTATTTGTCGTTTTTATATCTGGCGCTTGTCAGCCAACTGTTTGCTTTTTTTGTTTGGTACAAGGGCTTGGCATTGGGCGGCATCGCGAGGGTTAGTCAGGCGCAACTCATTCAACCTTTTATTACCTTATTTGCCTCTGCGTTATTTCTAGGTGAAGTGATTGATGCTGCCACTCTGGTCTTTGTTGTCTTGATCGTGGCGTCGGTGTGGCTGGGTAAGATGATGCCTATCCGACGCAAAGGTGAGTGAAGTTACAGTTTATCAATGCGAAAAAATGCATGATATGTACGACCGCATGAGGCCCTTAAAGAACCCGGCTTAGCCGGCGCACCGCCTCCTGTAACATTTCAGGTTCGTTGTAACTGAAATTTAGCCGCAGTGCTGCCTGGGCCTGTGTTGGATCGGAATAGAATACGTCACCGGGCACCACCGCAACTCCCGCTTTCATAGCAGCCGCAGCAACAGGGGAGGGCTCGCCTCGGGGGAGTGTGAGCCATAGAAACATGCCGCCGTCTACTGCCTGAACTTTATAGTCAGGGGGTAGTTGATCGCTCAATGCAGAGACTAGTGCTTGATGCCGTATGGAGTAGTGTCGGCGCAGTTCGTCAATGTGCTGTGGGTATTCGGGGTGCTTGAGCACATGTAGCAACACTGCCTGCATTGGCACGCTGGAATGTAAGTCCGAGCACTGTTTAATTGTGATCAGAGGTGCAAGCCATTTTCGTAAGCCGGTCACAATGCCGACACGAATGCCTGGTGCGCATACCTTGGAGAAGGAGCGCAGTAAAAACGCTTGGTCGGGGCAAAAAGATGATACCAACGGGAGTGGCTTACCGGTGAAACGCAAGTCTCTATAAGGTGCGTCTTCTATGAGTAGCACTCTATATTGAATACACAACTGAGCGACTTTCTGCCTGGCCGCCAGGCTCCAGCACCGGCCAGTGGGGTTGTGAAAATCGGGCACCGCGTAAAACATTTTTATCGAGCCTGATGCAAACGCCGTTTCCAAGGCCTCCAGGTCCGGGCCTTCATCTAGTTGGGGAACTGACTCTAGACGTGCTTGCTGTAGCTCGAAAACCTGTAAAGCGCCCAGGTAAGTAGGGGCTTCCATCGCCACACCATCACCGGGGTTCAGATAGGCTCGCGCAATTAAATCAATTGCCTGTTGCGATCCGCTGCAGGCTAGTGCGCAGTGATCAGATGACAGTGAATAAACCTCCTCGCAGTATTCAAGTAGTGGCCCATAACCCTGTGTTTCGTCGTATTGAAATACGCCAGGTATTTGCGCTGAACAGGCCATTGCTTCACGGAGGATTTGTTGGGGGAATAAGTTGGGAGCCGGCAGCCCACCGGCGAGTGAAATAATGCCTTCTGCACGGGCATCGCTGAGGATTTCACGTATATAGGAAGGTTTGACGGCTTGCAGGTGATCGGCGATGTTCATGGGGTCTCCTTGTGGCCATATATGGTATATAGTCTTCGATAGTTTAATTTGTCGATATATGCGGTATTGTTTGTCGGTTTATGTGTAGTCCGTGGTGGGGAAATTGGAGGGGGGTATAGGTTTATGGCGGGTATAAGCAAGCAACAGACTTCTCGTATTAATGACGTATTACATCAAATTCATCGGGATATCGCTGGAGATTTAAACGGTAAAAAGTTGGCCGCGGTGGCAGCCTACTCTGAGCAACATTTTCACCGTGTGTTCAAAACCGTGCTTGGGGAAACGCTCAATGCCTATGTGCGGCGAACTCGTTTAGAGCAAGCGGCCAATCAATTGATGTTTGATCGTAGTAGCACTGTTTTGGAGGTGGCTGAAAAATGCGGCTTCATGTCGCTGGCTTCTTTTGGTCACGCGTTCAAAGCCTGGTTTGGTGTCAGTCCTGGACAGTGGTGGGCCTTGGATAGAGAGCAGTCGATACCGCCTTACCTTGCAGACAAGGAGATAACAAAGGCTTATCAACGGATTAAAAACACTGAATTGCCAGCTGTTGAATTACTTGATTTACCTCCCTTGACGGTCGCCTATGTTCGCCACCAGGGTTATGGTCGGAGTATACGG
>CAJWCA010000151.1 GCA_913020395.1 uncultured Cellvibrionales bacterium
TTTGTGTGACCCGGCATATCAAGAATGACAACACTGCCATCCCCAAAAACATCGTAGTCGCCATTAAATACAGAACGGTCAAAATCTTTAAGTGCCGCAAATTCCTTCGAAGATTCTTCAGTGGCATACATCGCTTCGAGCTCTCGTTCATGCACAAGCCACGTTGCTGCTTCAAACGATGACAACTGACCTACGTGGTCAAAATGGCTGTGTGAAATCGATGTATATTCAATGTCTTGCTGCTTGATACCAATCTCATTCAGTTGTTCGATTAAGGTTTTGGTCATCGTTAAGGTAAAAATACCGTTAACCGTGGGTTCGGCATGTGCAACGCCTGCAGGGAGCCCGGTGTCCCAGAGCAAATCACCCTTAGGGTGGCGAATCAAAAAGCAACTGCCCGACAATGTGGCCTGCTGTTTTGCATAATCTCCAGAAGAAGAAAAAGCATCCATGTCAGAGACCGCAATGGTACCGCAATCCAAGACATACATTCTGATGTCAGGGCGGGCTTTGTCGCCCGCCTGTGTGGGCACGGCCACTATGGCCGTCATAATATACATCCAGACTAACAAGTTACGCATGATCTTCCTCTTTTGTAGATAACAACGGGTGGCGATTGATAGAATTGCGGTATATCCGCCTCAACGGTAGAACTCGAATCATATAGAGTTAAACCTGTTTGGTTAAGTACGCACTTTTTTCTCAGGTAGTTCCCATCAGTATACTAATGAGCCCCGCTCTCTTAACTAAACGGGTGTCAATGGCCCAAATTTCTGGCTTCTGTAGCGATAAGGTCACTGGTTAATATAGAAGGAAATTGGTGGTAAAGTGACAACAATTACACTCAATTAAGAAGACGCTCCATGAAACTATTCAAACCCTTTGCCCCGTTTCTTATTGCCTGGCTGCTCCTGCTGTGTAGCGATAGTTTTGCCGGCATAAGCCTGGTTAACGGGCTGCTACAACTCACTCTTTTTCTTTTTGTTGTGTGCATCCCCACCTGGCGTACTGGGCGGATGTCTTATGTGGACATCGGCTGGCCCTGGGGTTTGGTTCTATTAGGTGTGCTCACCTTTATCTACAGCAATGGACATTGGCTTCGCAGTGGCATCGTAAGTGCCGCCTACATTTTTGCAGGTGCAAGAATGGGCTTAGGCGCTTTGAAGATGTGGAAAATGGGTTACTTAAAAACAGAATTCCCACGTTATGAATACCAAAAGATCCGCTGGAAAAAAGCGGGGAAAACTAACATTCCTCTAGCGATGCAGATCGAAGCCATTGTCCAGGGTTTGGCTAATGCCTCTTTTTTAGCCTTCCCTGCCTTCATCATTGCGGCTAATCCAAACCCTGAAATCTCCATTTTTGAGATCATCGGGCTGTTGGTCTGGCTGGGTGCCTTTTTAATGGAATCTGTCGCCGATATGCAAAAGCTAGCGTTTTTGAAGGCGATGAAGAAAGCGGGCGAGAAAAACAAAGTGTGTAATGTCGGGCTCTGGCGTTATTCAAGGCACCCCAATTACTTTGCCGAGTGGATGGTTTGGAATGGCTTGGTGATTGCCGCTATACCTTCCTGGATCGCACTCTACTCCGTTGAGTCCACACTCGTATGGGGTTTGTTGGCTATCGGCTTACTATTCGCCTCAAGGGTCATGTACACGACTCTGGTGTACTACACCGGTGCCGTGCCATCCGAATATTACTCCGTTCAAAAACGTCCGGAATATAAGGACTACCAGAAAACAACCAATATCTTCTTTCCTGGCAGACCAAAGATCTAGCTTAAGCCATATCTAAAATAGCCGCACAACTGCGTGCGGCTTCGGCGCCTTTAACAATGAAGTGGTCGCCAAAAAAAGTTTGATGTTCAGCATTATCATGGAAATGATGCGGCGTTAACACAGCAGTAAACATAGGCACTTCGGTTTCAAGCTGAACTTGCATAATGCCCGTAATAACGGCTTGTGCCACGAACTCGTGCCGATAGATGCCGCCATCAACCACCAAACCCGCAGCAACAACGGCAGCGTATTTACCTGTCTTAGCCAGCTTTTTAGCCAGTAGTGGAATTTCGTAGGCGCCAGGCACTTCAAAGAGCTCAACCTCTTTGTTGCTCAGTTTGGCGATTTCTACCAAAAAAGATTCCTTCGCGCGATCGACGATATCCCGGTGCCAACAGGATTGAATAAAAGCAATTCGAGTGGGAGTGTTTGTTTGAGACTCGGTGTTATCTGTAGATGTTTGCATGTTGTAAGCCCTTATATAGAAAAATAGAGGGCGACCGGGCCGTGCACGCACTACGCTCAAGCGGGAATGATCCCATCGTAAGGTGTGTGTGTATGCCCTATTCTCATAACCGGACTTTAACCGTCGGCCTCGGAATCACACCGAGTCTGCTGTCCCTGTTGAACCTGCCAACAGGCGCCCGCGGGCTACACCCAATCAAAAAGACTAAAGGTGATTACCGCCGGTGGGGACTTCCACCCCGCCCTGAGAACCCCAACTGTTACCAGTTGTGAGGCCGCGGATATTAGCACCAGATTTTGGTCTTGTAAATGTCAGTCAATGTGTAAATACCTTCATCTCTAGTCAATGTAGATCTAGTTTTTGAGCCTATTTTCGGCTAAACGGACAAAGTGTCCGCGTGTGTCCGGCGTTCACTCCCGGACACTGTACGATCCGGACCTAGAAATTACATTAACTAGAAGGAAGTGTTAGAACACTATAAAAATCAATCACTTAGACAGATCTTCTAAACTGGCACGCTTTCTGCAATACCTAAATAAATGAAACCCAGACACGGAAATGACGGGAAACAACATGATTCAAGACACCTCAGCTCAAGACACTATAGTAGAGCGTGAAGCCACACCACTCTGGCGCAAACCCTGGATGTTAGCGCCGGTGGCAATACTCTTGCTGGCCGCGGCCTACCCCACCGTTGCCACCTGGTCTTCTGCAGACGCGTCGGTCAACCTCTCCCGAGTCAGAGTGGCGTCGGTTGAAAGGGGCACATTCACCCGAGATGTTGCCATGCAAGGCAATATTGTTGCGGCCAACAGTCCTAGTTTATACGCGCCTGCCATTGGCACCGTAACCTTGATCGCCAACCCTGGGCAAAACGTCAAAGAGGGAGAGCTCCTCGCTAAAATAGAAAGCCCTCAACTCACCAATCAACTGCAGCGAGAACTCGCGAAACTTGAGAGTTTGCGAATAGAGCTGGATCGTCAACGAATCGCCAGCAAACAATCAAAAATTAAGAGCCGACAACAAACCCAGTTGGAAAAAGTGGCTTTGGATGCTGCTAAAAGAGAGAAACGACGTGCAGAACAATCTGTTAAGCGTCAGGCGATCAGCCAGTTTGATTACGAAAAAGCCATTGATGACTTTAAACGTTCACAACTAAAATTTGATTTCGCGGTTGAACAAGCGGCTCTGGAAAAAGAGATATTGCAGTTTGAGCTCAAAACCCGCGAATCGGAAGTCAGCCAGTATTCGCTTGAAGTAGACAATACACAACGGCTAGTGGCCGAGTTGGACATTGTCGCCCCTGTCTCGGGTGTTGTTGGCTCGTGGTCCGTTGAACAAAAGGCCGCTGTCGCCGTTAATCAAGCTCTATTAACCGTTGTGGACCTTTCGGCTCTGGAAGTAGAAGTCGACATTCCGGAATCTTACTCAGATGAACTGGGCATAGGCATGGCAGTGAAAGTGACCTACAACAGTCGCCAATATGATGCGGCGATAAGCAGCATTTCACCTGAAGTGAGCGGCGGCGTTGTTAAAGGGCGTGTGACATTTACCGACACTCCCCCAGCCGGCATCAAGCAGAACCAGCGTGTCTCCAGCAAAGCCTTGTTAGAACAAAAAGATAATGTCTTGTATCTGCCCAGAGGCTCGTTCGTTCAGCATTATGGCGGCATGAAAGCTTTTGTTGTGGAAGACGGCGTTGCCACCTTAAAGGACATTGTTTTGGGTAGCAGCAGCATCGGAAAAATTGAAGTGCTTTCCGGATTAAAAGAAGGTGAAAGAATCATTATTTCAAATACCGACTTTGTGGAAGACGCGAAAGTCTTAGTACTTAACTGAATATTTATCAAAACTAAATCTTAACTAAATCAAATACAAACACACAATGAGAGGAAGCTCATATGTTGAAAATGAATAATATTAAAAAGGTGTTTCGCACGGACCTGGTTGAAACCCATGCACTGAGAGATTTCAGCCTGGAAGTGAACGAGGGGGAGTTTGTCGCCATTACCGGGCCTTCCGGCTCAGGCAAAACCACTTTTCTCAACATTACTGGCATGCTCGAAACCTTTAGCGGTGGAACTTACCACCTGGATGGCAAAGATGTTAGCAAGCTGAGCGACAGCCAGCGCTCCCGTTTGCGTAATGAAAAAATTGGTTTTATTTTTCAAGGCTTTAATTTAATTCCAGACCTTAACTTATTTGACAACGTTGATGTTCCTCTTCGCTATCGTGGTTTCAGTGCCAAAGAACGTAAAATACGTATCGACGATGCGCTGGAACGGGTTGGCTTGTCGGCCCGAAAGAAACATCTACCCTCGCAGCTTTCCGGAGGGCAACAGCAACGTGTAGCCATCGCCCGCGCTCTGGCGGGATCCCCTAGGTTTCTGTTGGCGGATGAACCAACCGGAAACCTCGACTCCCTGATGGCGCGACAGGTCATGCAACTTCTGGAAGACATTAATCAGCAGGGAACCACTATCATCATGGTCACCCACGACAACGAACTCGCCCGCAGAGCGCACAGGAATGTGCACATCGTTGATGGCCAGGTAAGTGACTACAAGGATTTACAGCCTGTGCTGGAAATGGCAGAAGCCTAGGAGATCGTTATGTTTTTATATTATTTTAAGCTGTCGTGGTTGAGCATCAAAAGAACACCCATGCTGTCACTGCTGATGGTGCTGGCCATTGGCCTAGGTATCGGCGTGAGCATGACGGTGCTGACCGTAAACTACCTGATGGGGCAAGACCCTATTCCAAGTAAAAGCAGTGAGCTTTACGCGGTACAGCTCTTTTCCTATGGGCCAGGACACGAAAATAGTAATACGGATGATAATTATGCGCCTCAGATAACCTATCAAGATGCGATGAATATCCACGAGTCTCCTGTACCTCTACATAAAACCCGGAGTGTCGTAACCGGTGCAACCGTGATTCCTGCCACCCCAGACGTCAACCCCTGGGGTGAGGCCATTCGTGCCATTGACAGTGATTTTTTCACCATGTTTAAAGTCCCTTTTCTTTTTGGTAAGGCATGGGATGTCAGCGTCGACAGCGCGCCTGAAAACGTAGTTGTTATAGGCAAGGAGATTAACGATAAACTATTTAAAGGCGAAAACAGTGTTGGACGCGAAATTAATCTCGACTCCATTATCTACACCATTGTTGGCGTAGTTGACGACTGGAACCCAAGCCCGCGTTTCTACGATTTGAACAATGGTAAATTTACTGACTCCGAAGTGATCTATGCGCCCTTCTCCCTTGTCCCAGTGCATGACTATGTAAGCTGGGGAAACAACTGGGGTTGGAAAACAGAGGAAATAACCAGTGAGGAGGAAAAACGTCGATCTGAAATATTCTGGAATCAATACTGGGTTGAACTGCCCGACAGTGACTCCGTGGAGGGCTACGAAAATTGGTTAACAGGTTATATCAGTGAACAACAGAAGCTGGGGCGCTTTCAGAATGAACGTGCTGCGGCTTCACTGAAAGATGTTCTTGAGTGGATGACCTACAGCGAGGTTGTCTCGAGCGACAACTCCATTTTAGTCGGGCTGTCATTTATGTTTCTGGCAGTTTGCATGATCAATACCATTGGCTTGCTGCTCGCCAAGTTTTTAGGACGAGCTTCAGAAGTGGGAGTCAGGCGCGCGCTGGGTGCCAGTCGCAGTGACATTTTCAAACAGCATATCGTTGATGTCAGTTTAATTGGCGTCACGGGTGGCGTATTGGGTTTGTTATTAGGCCAGGTAGGATTGTTGGGAGTTAAATCCCTCTATTCCAATTACGACAAATTGGTGCATATGGATTTCACCCTGGTTTTGATTGCCATTTCGATCGCGCTGGTGTCCAGTGTTATCGCAGGCCTCTACCCCGCTTGGTTGATTTGTCGCACAGCGCCTTCCATCTACCTGAAAACTCAATAGGAGATCATCATGTTTGAATTGAGACCTATTCTAAGCACGCTTTTGAGGCATAAGAGCGGTACATTATTGCTAGTACTTCAAATAGCAATCACTTTTTCTGTCGTTGTTAATGCGATTAGCATCATCGATGAACGCATATCAATGGCCAATCACAAAAGCGGACTGGCCGAGGAGCAAATGTTTAGCTTCTCAATGTGGGGATATTTGGAGGGCTACGATGAAGAACAGAATATGCGAGCGGATATTGAGCTCATTAGAAATATTCCTGGCGTTATTGACGCCGTTCATCTTAACCAGGTGCCCTTGAGCGGTAATGGAGATGCGTCTGGTTTTGCTGCATCACAAGCCGATCTGGACAACCGCTCTACATCCACAGCAGGAGTGCTACGGACTGATCATCACGGACTTAATACCTTGGGAGTACGCCTGCTAGAGGGCAGAAACTTCCGGGAGGACGAGGTTGTAAGCGGCGACAGCACCTTGGATGCTAATGTCGCTCTGATCACCAAACCCTTGGCAGACAAGCTCTTTCCTGGAGAGTCCGCACTTAACAAGACACTCTATGCGGGCACCAATCAGTCCACCATTATTGGTGTCGTGGAGCACATGGTCGGTTTCTGGGCTCACGCGTCATTTTTTAACGACAATGTTATCTATCCGGAATTCTCTCAACAACGAACACTGGTGAGAGTAGAAACAGGCTCACTTGACGAAGTGATGGGTGGCATTGAACAGCGCCTTTTGGATCGTGACCCAAACCGTGTGGTCTCTCGCTTGAGAACAATGTCGGAAATGCGGGAGTTTTCCTATAGGGGAGATACCGCGATGGTAACGATACTGTGGACTGTCATTGTGCTGCTGGTTGCCATTACCGGTTTGGGTGTCGTTGGCAGTGTGAGCTTTAGCGTTAACCAACGAATCAAGCAGATTGGTACTCGCAGAGCATTGGGAGCTAGGAAAATTGATATTCAGCGTTATTTCCTCACAGAGAATATCCTAATTAACGCTATTGGCTTGTCATTGGGCACTGCTCTTGCGATCGGGGTGAACATTCTCCTGGTTGATAGCTTCAGCGTCTCGCCAATGAACTGGGTGTTTATTCCTGTGGGGCTTTGCGCCATGTTTTTATTGGGTTTGGCTTCCGTGTGGTTCCCCGCTCAGAAAGCCGCCGGCATTTCGCCTGCCATCGCTACCCAGAGCATTTAATAAGCCCAAGCCATGATAAGTCGTCGCGGCACCGAGAGGTGTTAGCGGCGCATGTTTGTGGCAAACAACTCCACTCTGCATTAAGATATTCACTCTTTACGGGAAAGGCAGCCCAATGGCTCAAATATTAATCATTGACGACAGCGCCAGTATCGCAACGGCACTTGAAATCCTGTTTTCACTCTATGATATCGATACCCACCACGCGGAATCCCAAACGCGAGGCCTCGAATTAATCGAGTCACATTCCTATGATCTGGTGATTCAGGATATGAATTTTTCCGAAGACACCACTTCAGGAGAAGAAGGTCGTGTCCTTTTCAATCAAATTCACGAAAGGCACCCGGATCTCCCCGTGATATTGCTCACCGCTTGGGGCAATATTGAGATGGCCGTTAATCTTGTAAAGCTAGGGGCTGCTGACTACCTGACAAAACCCTGGGACGACAATAAATTGGTCACCACCGTCAGTAATCTGATTGAATTAGGCCAACTGAGACAGCAAACCCACACAATGCTTCGCCAAAAGTTTAGTCGCGCGAAGACCCTTTCTGATCAATATGATTTATGTGGCACCATTTTTAACAGTGAGTTGATGTTGCAATCTATGAGCATGGCCACTCAGATCGCCCATGCCGATATTCCTGTGCTCATTACCGGGCCAAACGGTAGTGGCAAGGAAAAAATTGCCGAGACCATTCAGGCCAACTCTGCTGTTAAAAGCAAACCCTTTGTTAAGGTGAATGTAGGTGCCCTGCCCGTAGACCTTCTTGAAGCCGAACTTTTTGGTGCCGAAGCGGGAGCTTTTACAGGCTCCCAGAAAAAACGCATCGGTCGGTTCGAAACTGCCGATGGCGGCACCCTGTTCTTGGATGAAATTGGAAACCTACCGCTATCAGGGCAAATTAAGCTTCTGCGTGTGCTTCAAACCGGTGAGTTTGAACGGTTGGGCAGCTCTGAAACAAGGCGCGTTAATGTGCGCGTATTAAGCGCAACCAATGCTAACTTACTGGGTGAGATTGCGGCAGGCCGTTTTCGTGAAGATCTCTATTATCGATTGAACGTCATTGAAATCAAAGTTGCGCCGCTTGCAGAGAGAGTTGATGACATATTGCCTCTGGCTTTGTTTTTTATGCCGCAGGACTATGTACTGTCTGTCGACGCAGAAAAATCTCTTATGACCTATCACTGGCCGGGCAATGTCAGAGAGCTTGAAAATGTCATGAAGCGAGCTTGCCTGCTGGCTAGCAGTAAACATATTTCTAGCACCGATTTGGGTTTACCGCTGTCGGCACCAACATCAATATCCCGCGCAATGGTAGAAGAGCCCGACAAAACTGATTTGTTGCAGGCCTTATCGGATAACCGCTACAATATTTCTCAAACGGCCAAGCAACTGGGTCTCAGTCGTCAGTCTCTCTATCGACGAATGGATAAATACGCCATACCGAGAGAACCTGATCAGGCATAAGGCAGTGTGATAATGAAACTGAGTCTTGAAGGCAGGCTGACAATTTTGGTGTTCAGTTTGTCAATAATGGCAAGCGGTATAGCGACACTCTTTCACTACTGGATAGATGATCTGTTGCTCGCATTTCTAGTCGCCACAACCCTCACACTGATCAGCGCCCTCACGGTACTTCGCTGGTTTATGAATCCCATCAATCGAGTGCTACAAGCCCTGGTAGATGGTTTTCACAATTTCCTGGACAGTGATTTTAGTGTTTCACTCGGCAAACTTCACGATGATGAATTAGGGGCTCTTATCGACGCCTATAATCGTGTTGGAGAGTCTCTTCGAGATGAACGTGTACATTTATATCAACGCGAGTTGCTGCTAGACACGGTCATTCAGGCAACACCTTTGTCCCTACTACTGACGGATGACTCGGAAAAGATCATTTATAGTAATAATGCTGCCCGGAAATTATTGGCCGAGGGTAAAGCGATCAACGGGCTGGATTTTTTTGAGTTACTGGACAAAAACCCCAGGCCTTTCAGGCGTTCGGTGGACGCCGGCTTAAATGGCTTGTTCACCGTCGAAATAGAACAAACTGCTGAAACATTCCACCTGACGCACAGTCAGTTTTTACTCAATGGCAAAAAACATCAATTGTATCTCTTTAAAGCCTTAACCAAAGAGATTAGCCGCCAGGAGGTGAACACGTGGAAGAAGGTGATCCGCCTGATCAGCCATGAGTTAAACAACTCCCTGGCCCCCATCAGTTCTTTGGCACACTCAGGGCAGTTGCTTTCACAAAGAATCAGTGACGACAAGCTCAGTAAGATCTTTGTTACCATGGAGGAACGCGCCAAATACTTGCAAGGTTTCATTGAGGGTTATGCAAAATTCTCGCGTCTACCCAAACCCCGAATTGAGAAATTGAGCAGTTACGCCTTTCTGGCAGGATTACAGCAAATTCATCCCTTCACCTTGGAGTGTGAAGAGAACACGCCAGACATTCACTGTGACCCTGCGCAGATGCAACAGGTTGTGATTAATTTGGTAAAAAATGCCTTGGAGTCCGGCTCTGAAGAAAACCAAGTTAGCGCCTCTTTGACAGCCAATGCACACAGTTTTGAAATTCAAATAAAAGATCGTGGCAAGGGAATGAATGAACGCACGCTCAGCAATGCACTCCTGCCATTTTACTCAACTAAATCTGAGGGCACGGGCCTTGGCCTGCCACTTTGCCGTGAAATCGTAGAAGCCCACGGCGGCAAGATGCTGATCGCAAACCGTACGGGTGGAGGTTTGAAAATCTCCCTGTTACTACCCAATCTTGATCCTGCGATGGAGGATTAGTCCTCCTTCAAAAGTGAGCGCTTTACTGCCTCGGCCGCATGAATCTCGGTGGTGTCATAGAGTGGTACGTTGGTTTGATTCTGAGTCACCAATAGGGCAATTTCTGTACAGCCGAGAATCACGGCTTCGGCACCCCGACGATGCAGCGTCTGAATTATTTCAAGGTATTGCGTTCTGGAGGTTTCTTTAACTTCGCCGAGGCACAATTCGTTGTAAATAACATCGTGAACCACTTCACGCTGTTCCTGTTCCGGCACTAAGACGTCTATGCCATAACGCTCGGTCAGTCTGCCTTTATAGAAATCTTGTTCCATAGTGAACTTGGTCCCCAGTAAACCTACGCGCTTTACGCCATTTGCCTGTAACTTTTCAGCGGTTGCATCCGCGATATGCAATAAGGGAATAGACACTGAGGCTTCGATCTGGGGGGCAACTTTGTGCATTGTATTTGTGCAGATCAGGAGAAAATCCGCCCCACCCGCCTCGACGGACTGCGCCGCATTAATGAGTATCTCTGCGGTTTTATCCCACAGCCCCTGATGTTGAAGCTGTTCAATTTCCTGAAAATCGACGCTGTATAAACAGATTTTAGCGGAGTGTAATCCAC
>CAJWCA010000152.1 GCA_913020395.1 uncultured Cellvibrionales bacterium
GGCCCTCAAAGAAAGCGTACCAAATTTGATTTGGTGTCTTGCTCTCCTCAAATGCTTAAAACCTCCGGCCGCTGGTCAGGGGTTTTTTTTTGCCTAAAAATCCCAGTCCAAGCTATACTGCCCGGATGTGTCGGGGAATCACAGATCAACAATATGCGGGTCCTTCCCTCTCGACACTTACCTTTTTGGACGTGACTCGCCCTAACCTTTGGAACTTGTACATTATGAAAAGAAATGATGCCATTGGCATTTCCCTGCTTGCCATACGCCTCTCAGTGTTTTTAGTGATGCTGATGTGGACCCTGGACAAGCTCGTTAACCCGGCCCATGCGGCCAAAGTCTACGAAATGTTTTACTTTATCCCTGGACTTGATAGCACTGCGTTTATGGCCATTGCCATTGCAGAACTCCTCCTTCTGGCCGCCTTTGTATTGGGCCTCTACAAAACCTTCACCTATGGCGCAGTACTGGTACTGCACGGTGTCTCTACCCTGTCTTCCTTTGCTATGTATCTAGATCCCTGGGAAGGCATTAACCTGCTGTTTTTTGCCGCCTGGCCAATGCTCGCCGCTTGTTACGCACTGTTTTTATTGCGTAATGAAGACGTCCGCTGCACCGCCACTGGCCTGTTTTCAGGCTTTGGTAAAGGCAAAGGCTCCGCTGTCACCGGCACGGTCAAATGGTTTAAAAATGACAAAGGTTTTGGCTTTTTAACCTGTGATGGACAAGACGTGTTTGTTCACCACAGCGCCATTGAAGGCAAGGGTCGCAAAACCCTGCGTGAAGGCCAGCAAGTTGAAGTGGTTATTGGTCAGGGCCCTAAAGGCCCACAAGCTGAGAAAGTCACCATTTTGTAATTCCGGTGACAGCACAATAAGGCGGGTATTCCCGCCTTATTTTTTGTTTGTTTTCAGATGGGGTCAAGTCTTGTATTAAACTTTATTGGCTGCTAAGCTTCTGAACCAGACAACATCGGAGAACACACGTGGCCAGACCGCTGCGAATTGAATATGCCAATGCTTGGCACTATGTGAAAAACCAGGGGCGCCAGGGCGGCAAACCTATTTTTCAAGATCGGCGTGATCTGCAGGATTTCCTCACCCTATTGGAAGAAACCAGCGACCGCTTTGCCATAGAAGTGCACGCCTACTGTTTGTATCCCAACGAGTTCCAACTTCTCATTCGCACCCCAGACGCCAACCTGGGCCGCTCAATGCGCCATCTCTGTGGGCTGTTTACTCAGCGATTCAATCGCCGGCACAAACTAGACGGCTCTTTGTTTAAAGGGCGTTACAAAACAGTATTGCTAGAACCCCTACACTACCCTCTCTCGGTGGCCAGTTATCTGCACCGTCAAGGTGGTGATAAAAACGAACGACCACAGGCAAGCTCCCGGCAGGCGTATCTCGATGAGCAGCCCCCCGCTCCCTTTCTCTGCAAGGCGGCATTGCAAGCGGCCGTTGCGGCCATGCCCCCGCAACATCAATATGAGTGTCACCTACAGGACGAGGGGTTTCACCAACTGGATGAGATTTTATCGGCGAAAATCATGCCGAGTCTGCTGGGCTCTGCTAAATTTAAAACACAACTATCGCCACAGCTGGCTCAGGTTTCACCGGAATGCACACTGCGGGAAACCAAGCCCTGTGTGAATACTGTTTTGCAGCATTTAAGCAAGGAATTAAATGTGCCAGTGGACAACTTACTCATGCCCAGACGAGGGCCAAAAGCCAATAATACCGAGCGACACATCGCCATGTTACTGTGTCAGCAATGTGCCGACATGCCACTAAAAGACATCGCCAAACAATTTGGTCTCGGCCACTACGCTTCGGTGTCAAATCGGATTGCCAAATTCAAACAAACCTTGGCGGCCACTCCAGCCCTGGCCGGCAGAGTGCAAAATTACAGAACCATCATTGAGCAACAACACTACCAACATCCTATTTCCGGGGGGAAACCATGAACTCGTTGGCATCGGCTCGCACATTAGAAGAATTGAAAAGTCACTACCGTCGACTGGCCGCCCGCCACCATCCCGACAAGGGTGGCAATGGTATTTTAATGCAGACGATCAACGTGCAATATCAGCACCTGCAAATGCGCTTGAAAAAGGCCGCCAATGATCAGGCCGAACAAAGTGCAGAAAGCCCTGATGCTTTTAGTGAAAACGATGAAAATACCTTCACAGAAGAAGCCGCCTCACAAGACACCTTTGTTGAAGACTTTTCGACACTCAGCTCTGGGGATATTGTTTACGTTAATGGCACGCGATGTGAAGTGATTGAGGTGAGCAAATATTATTTCCGGATATTGGCTTGCGGCCGCTGCAGGCAGGCTCAAATCTGTAAAACAACGGGCCGTGGTCGATTTAACCCGCGACTCAGGGCCAGTTATTCAATGAATAATCGTGAGTACTACCAGAACAAATCAGATCAATATTCAGGGCAGACACACAGTACCTATAAACACTGAAACACTGCCTGTTATGTGCTGGCCTGAGCCGAGGATTTGTCCGCTGCCCGGGCGAGCTCTTCCGCCCGGCGCAGAACCGGTTTTTCCAGCCCCAGGAGTTTTTCATAGCTGGAGGGAAAGAGCCGGGCAACAAAGTCCATAATCTTTGCATCCATGCCCACCAGAATACGCCGACGCTTTTTCGCAATGCCTTTTAATATCTCTGCCGCTGCTTTTTCAGGCGTGGTTTTGGCGGTGCTTTCAAAAAAAGTATCGTAGTCATTTTTACTGACCGCCATGGTTTTTTCCGCAATGCGTGCATTGCGAACAATACTGGTTTTAATGCCACCGGGATGCACACTGCTCACCCCCACTTGGGTGCCGGCCAACTCCATTTTAAGAGCCTCGGTAAACCCTCTTACTGCAAACTTGGACGCGTTATAAGCGGCCTGGGAAGGCAGAGCCACCAGGCCAAACAAACTGGAGATGTTGATGATGTGTGCTTCATCGGCCTGTCTTAGATAGGGCAAAAATGCGCGGGTGCCATACACCACGCCCCAAAAATTAATGTTCATCACCCATTCGAAGTCATCAAAATCGACAGACTCAATGCGATCAATCAAGGTGACACCCGCGTTGTTAAACACCATGTTAATGCCGCCATGGGACTGAGCGATGGTGGCCGCAAGGGCAACCATGCCCTCTCGATCCGATACGTCTTGCTCGTGCAGGGAGTAGTCCACACCGGTCTGCGCGACCAGACTGCCGGTGTCCGCGAGGCCCTGCAGATCTCTGTCAACTAAGGCCAGGTGACAACCGCGCTGAGCCAACTGAAGCGCCAAACACTTGCCAATGCCAGAGCTGGCACCTGTAATCACCGCAACGCGGCCTTTGAAGTTTTTCATAGCGGACTTCTCTCGATCGTTTTAACTTAATTCACTGACTCGCAGGCGCGAGCGTGCCCGCAGATCAACTGAGCAATGGTTTCATGTAACTGGGGTGGAAAGTCGTGACCCATGCCCGGAATAATTTCCAACCGAGCTTTGGGAATCGCTTTGGCCGTGTCATACCCACCCGCTACATTCACTAAGGGGTCGGCGTCGCCGTGAATAACCAGGGAAGGCATAGTTAAGGTCTTCAGCCCCTTTGCCCGGTTTGAGGCAGCCATGATCGCGGCCGATTGGCGTGCGGCGCCAGGACCCGACAGGCCCCTCTCTATAATTCCCTTAATGTAGTCTCGTTGTTCGCTCTCTGGCGTGACATAAGCTGGGCTGCCAATGAGCGCCCAGGTTTTGAGGTTGTGTGCCAGAATGGCTTCAGCGGTGCTCTCCGCGGGCCGTGTCATCAAATGTTTGGTCACGGGTTTAGTGGGGCCAGGCACTTTGCGGCTGCCGGTTGTAGACATTATAGAGGTCAGTGTTTTGACTTTTTTGGGCGCGTGAATGGCCAATAACTGAGCGATCATTCCCCCCATTGAAGCCCCGACAACATGTGCCTCTTCAATGCCCAGAGCGTCTAACAGTGACTCGGCGTCGGCCATCATATCGTTGAGGGAATAAGGCGATGACACCGGCAGGAAAAATTTGGATTTTAGCCAGTTGCGGACCAGGTTCGGCGTGCCCAGTGTGTCCAGCTTTTGGGATTGCCCAACATCCCGGTTGTCAAAACGCAATACACAGAAACCCTCTGCCACCAATTGCGCGACCAGGCTCTCTGGCCAGGCGGTGAGCGGTGATGCCAGGCCGTGAATCAGCAACAACACCGGGTTGTCTTTAGACCCACTGAATTCATAGGCGATTTCTGTATTGTTTACAGTGACCTTGGGCATAAATGAACCTTCTACTCTGACGTTACATTACCGGCACACAAACACTCTGAGCCCGGACAGGGAGAGAATAACGTAACAGCTGTTCCGGCGCCTGTCACATGGGCGACAGCGAGTTTTGGGCACTGTAAACGTGACCAGACAGCCACTTAACACAGGGTATGGGGCAATCTGCCAAAGGTTTAGTGATTTGGTGCCAAGGTTTTGGGATTTGGTGCCATGCTGCACTTTCGCTGCTGACAGCTAAAATAACTCTGTGCATAATGAAAAAAACGCAAAAAGCGAGTGAAGAGAATGATAAAAAATAAAATCCTGGCCGGCCTGATCGTGCCTTCCGCCCTATTTCTGGCAGCCTGCGACAGGCCTGCCACCGAACATCAGCCCGGTGCGGCAAGTGAACACACCATTGAAAAAAACCAGCAGGTCTATGAGGAGCTGGACTTTGGCAACCAGGAGGATTTTGACAATGCCCGCAAAGGTTTGATTGCCGAGGCACCCGGAACTGCCATCAAAAATTCAGCCGGGCGCACCGTTTATTACCCGGGCGCCTATGATTTCCTGCAAGGCGATAGCCCGGACACGGTCAACCCAAGCCTTTGGCGACAGGCCAAACTAAACAATATTCGTGGCCTGTTTCAGGTGCAGGAAGGTATCTATCAACTGCGGGGCTTCGACCTCGCCAACATGACATTAATCGACAGTGACAACGGCTGGATTGTTGTTGACCCCCTGACAACCACGGAAACCGCGAGTGCGGCACTTGCCTTTGCCCGGGAACACCTGGGCAACAAAGCCGTGACCGCCATCGTTTTTACCCATAGCCACCCCGACCACTTTGGTGGTGCTCTGGGCGTTATTTCTAAAGAGAGCCTTGCGGCCCGAGAGGCGGCAGGCAATCCGCTGCAGGTGATTGCACCCTCGGGTTTTGTAGAGGAATCTGTGAGCGAGGTGATTATCGCGGGGCCGGCCATGACTCGTCGCGGTGTGTATATGTATGGCCAGGCACTCGAGCGCTCCACCACCGGGCACGTTGATTCCGGTCTGGGCAAACAGCCGGTGTTTGGCTCAATCAGTATTCTGCCCCCCACCATTGATATCACCCAACCCAAAGAGCAGATGAAGATTGACGGCGTGGACATGGTGTTTCTGAATATGCCCGGCTCAGAAGCTCCTGCGGAACTGACGTTTTACCTGCCCGAACACAAAGCCTACTGCGGCGCAGAAGTGACGTCACGAACCTTGCACAACCTTTATACCCTGCGCGGCGCCAAGGTGCGTGATGGTTTGCGCTGGAGCACACACATCAATAACAGCATTACCGAGCTCAAAGAGATTGAAACCTATTTTGGCAGCCACCACTGGCCCATTTGGGGCGCGGATAAAATTGTGGAGTTTATGGAAAAACAGCGGGATGTGTACCGCTTCATTCACGATCAAACCCTGCAACTGGCAAACAAGGGTTTCACTCCCAAAGAAATTGCTGAAATGATAAAACTGCCAAAGTCTCTGTCTGAAGTTTTTTACAACCGAGACTACTATGGCACGGTGCGCCACAACAGCAAGGCGGTGTATCAACATTACTTCGGCTGGTATGACGCGAACCCGGCCCACCTGAACCCTCTTCCGCCAACGGAATCCGGGAAAAGATATGTTGAGTTCATGGGCGGTGCCGATGCAATTATTGAAAAAGCCAAACAGTATTACGACAAAGGTGAATATCGCTGGGTGGCGGAAGTGTTAAACCACCTGGTGTTTGCCGAGCCCAACAATACCGCCGCCGCCGAACTACTCTCGGCCACTTATCAGCAATTGGCGTTTCAGTCGGAGTCTGCGCCCTGGCGAGATGTCTACCTGACTGCGAGCCTGGAACTGGAAAACGGCACGTCAACAATAGCACTCGACAAAAAGGATACGCTGGACTTATTAAATAATGTGCCCACCGAACAGTTTTTAAAGGCAATGGCCACCCAAGTTAATGCTGAAAAAGCAGAGGGTGTGAACCAAAGCATTAAACTGGTCTTTACCGATACCAATGAAAGTTTTGTATTAAGTGTAAAAAACTCAGTGATGCATTACGAACTTGATGGCGACGACAGCAATGTGAGTGCCACGCTCACACTCACCTTGAGAGAACTACTGAACTACCAGGTAGGTATTACTGGCATGAAGGACATGGTGTTATCCGACAATTTGAGTGTTGAAGGCAGCACCGTAGACCTGCTGAAGTTTTTATCGCGGCTCGATCCGTCCCTCAGCAATTTTAATATTGTGCAACCTTAAGTCTTTGTGCAACCTTAACTCCTTTTGCAACCTTAACTCTGCCGGTACTCACTGGGAGACTGACCGTTCCACGTTTTGAAGGCAGAGGAAAAAGAACCCTGATCGGCATAACCGAGTAGAAAGGCAATCTCTGTTATGCCCAGGCGTTCGTCGCCCAGGTAACGCAAGGCCAACTCTGCCCGAATGTCCTGAAGCACCTGCAAAAATTGTGTATCCCTATCGGTCAGGCGCCGCTGCAAGGTTCGCCGGGACACATTCAGTGCACCGGCAACCGTATCAATGCTCATATTACCCTGCGGTAGCTGACGCACGATAGCGCGCCGCAAGCTGGTCATAAAATCATCTTCAACCTGCTGATCTTCAAACAGACGCATTAAGGGGTCGGTTTGCCCGGTATTCAACTGTTGGTCGAGCTGACTAATTGGATAAGACAGACAGGTTCTATCATAATAAAGACAACTGACTGGCTGATTAAAGGTGAGTTTTTCACCAAACATCTGCCGCAGTAATTGGCTGTCTTCAGGCTCCGGATAAGTGAAATCTGCCGCGATTACCCTGATGGGTTGCACACACAGGGAATCGACAATTGCACTCGACATGGTTAAGAAGGTATCACTCAAATAACGGTGTTCGCTGCTTTTGGGCTCCAGGGGCCGCCACTCCAAACGAATCAATTCTTCCTGCCGGCTAATTTTGACTTCGCCAATGTCTCCGGTGAATTTCAGCACACTGGGCATCAGATTCAGGTATTCACGGAAAGTATTACAAATGGTGGACATGTACAGCTGTAAGTTCAATCCATTGATATAGGAAATGCGGCCGGCATAAATGGCCAGATTGGGTTCATTGGTGGCGCTCACCGCACAGTCGTAGAGTTTGAACAGCCGCTCAACGGGAAAACGTTGGTCCACTTGCCGCAGTTGTTCGCCATCGATACCCGCCGCCGCCAGCAGATTTCTACGAGACACCCCAAAGTGTTCCGCCGCCTGTAACAACGCTGTAATTGGCGTGGCAAACACTGTCCATTCAGTTTGGGGGGATATGGGCATAGATCTGGCTCGTGTATCAATAACAGTGGAGTGTATTTAGCCTGAATTTGAATCAAAAAAAAACTGCCTTCAACCATTTAGCCCGTAAGACTTGCCGGTCACGCTGGTGACAAGCAGTGCAGGCCCTGCAATGTTAAACTTCAGCCATTCTGACACGACTCGAGACAATCATAGGGGCACCCCATGGGTTCAGCAATGCAAGACGAAGAACTGCAGCTATTTCGCGACATGGTTCTACGCTTTATCGAACAGGAAGTGACACCTCACTACGAGGAATGGGAAAAGCAGCACCTCACCCCCAGGGATTTTTGGCAGACCATGGGCAACGCGGGTTTACTCCTTGTGGACATGCCAGAAGAATATGGCTGTGGCGGCACCGACTTTTCTGTTTGCCAGATGATTCAAGAGGAGATGTGCCTGCAGGGTTACCACGCCCTCGGCACGGGTTATGGCATTCACTCAAACATCTGTGCGCCGTATATCAACAACATTGCCACCGATGAACAGAAACAACAATGGCTGCCCAAAATGGCCACCGGTGAAGTGGTCACGGCCATTGCCATGACCGAACCCGGTGCCGGCAGTGACCTTGCCGGCATGCGCTCTAATGCTATTCGCAACGACGAAGGTTATTTATTGAATGGTTCTAAAACCTTCATTACCAACGGCATTCACGCTGACATGGTGATTGTTTGCGCAAAAACCGACCCCGATGCCGGATCCAGGGGCATATCACTGTTCATGGTAGACGCCAGCTTGCCCGGTTTTGCCAAGGGCAAAAAAATTGAAAAAATGGGTCAACACAGCAGTGATACGGCCGAGTTATTTTTCGACAATGTGCAACTCCCCCCCGATGCCCTGCTTGGCGAAGAGGGCAAAGGGTTTGTTTACCTGATGGAAGAGCTGCCCCGGGAACGTTTGGGTTGTGCCACACAAGCCATCAGTCACGCTCAGGGTGCGCTTAACATTACCGTTGACTACGTGACGGAAAGAAAGGCCTTTGGCAATACTTTGTCTCAATTTCAAAATACCCGATTTGCACTGGCCCATGTGCAAACAGAGATTGAACTCTGCAGAGCTCTGCTGGAGAAATATGCCGATAAATTTGCGGCGGGCACCATGACCGTGGAAGACGCAGCAACACTGAAATATGCCTCAACCGAAATGCAACTCAGGGCAATCAACCAATGTTTGCAGTGCTTTGGTGGTTATGGCTACACCGATGAATACGCGATTTCCCGGTTTTACCGCGACGCAAGAATCCAGACCATTTATGCCGGCACATCGGAGATTATGAAGGAAGTGATCGCCAGAGGTATTTTGGGCCGTTAATTGTTAGATGCACATCAATGAATGGGAACAACGTGCTCCCATTCATTGGAATACCGCTTTACTTAAGCTGCATCTGAATGTGGAAGGTGCTGCCGACGTTTTTGTCGGACGTTACCGCCATGTGGCCCTGGTGTTGCTCCGTGATAATGAAATAAGCAAACGACAAACGGCTACTGGCATCGTAGTTTGAAAGATTGGGCGCGGTGCCAAAATACGGCTCAAACAAATCCATCTGCTCCTGATTGGTTAGGCCAACACCATTGTGTTGAATTTTGATCCAAAGGGAGTCATAACACTCACTGACACTCACTCGGATGACCGGCTTCAGGCCTCCGTCTTCACTCTGCCCCAAGGCGTGACAAGCGTGTCGGAACAAGCTGATAAACACATATTGCAACTCAGTGACATAACAGGGAATTAACGGTAGGTCGTCTTCAAATTCACGTTCGATCACAATGTCTTTAAACGAGTGCTCATTGGAAACCGACAACATGCCACCCGCTAATTCAAGTGCATGCTCCATGACTTCTGGCACCGACGCGATTTGTTTTTCGTCGCTGCGTCCGCGGGCAAAAGCGAGCAAGTTGTTAATAATACTGGATACCGACCGACCCTTCTCCGTGGCATCTTCCAATAGCGAATCCAGTTCCTTTGAGTCGGTTTCACCTTTGGCGACCAGCGATTGAAAACACTCAAGATCAAACAGCAAACTCTTTAATGGGATGTTGATATCGTGGGCCATGGAAGAGGCTAATTCACTCATTGATGACATTTTGTCATTGTGAATCAACATGTTTTCGGCCATGACTTTTTTACTGACATCATCGATCAGTATCACCACGCCCACATCTGAACCTTCCTGAAGCGGATAGATCGTAATGTCAAAATGATACATGCCACGCTGGCTGTGTTCGACGGTGACTGTCTCACGGTTCTCAAGGGCTTGTTTAACCTGCGCCGGCGACACCGTGATAATGGGGTATACCTTCCACAGATCCTGGCCGATTGCCGCCGCCGTTTCAATGCCGGAGACTTTCTCGGAATAGCGGTTCCACTGGGTGACGCGACAATTTTTGTCGAGGCCAATCAACATCAAGGGCATGGATTTCAAGACGTCTTTAATATAGGAATCCGAGGCTCGCAGCAAATCGGTGGTTTCCAGGTGGCGAGCCACCTCCTGTGCCAGGTTGCTGTTGCTCTCGGTTAACAGGGTATTGGATTCATTTAAGGTTGCCGTGCGTTCGGCCACCCGGCGCTCCAGCTCGTTGCGGTTCTTTTCCAGTGACGCGTTTGAATGCCTCAGCGCTCTGCGGCTGTGGATCAGGTTTCCAATCAACACGGTGAGCAATATGATCAGGGTGCCACTGGTCCAGTTGGCCAGATGCTGCCAGTTGGTCTTTCCGTCGGCGTCTTTAAACAAACCGATTCCGTCGGCAAACACCATTGGAGCGGTTAAGGCGGTTAATAAAAGAAAGGATATTGCACGTTTAATCATGGCACTCATACATCACTGGTGTTGGCATTAGGGGCGAAGCGTGGGCCTCACTTTACAAATAAGAAAAGCACTATGCAATCGAATAAGGCCCCCGATTGAAAAAGGGGCTTTAAAAGCCTTTAAATTTACGGGACAGCCGCTTCAATTCAGGTGTGAGGGCGGCATATCCCCCATACATTACCTTTTCATACAATTGCGAGATGGCGACA
>CAJWCA010000153.1 GCA_913020395.1 uncultured Cellvibrionales bacterium
GGGCAGACTTGAACTGCCGACCCCAGCATTATGAATGCTGTGCTCTAACCAGCTGAGCTACGTAGCCACAAACTCGATGTTCTCGAGGGCGCGTATTTTCGCGATACTCGCCCCCAAAGTCAAGCCCGCGTGGGGGCTATTTTTGTTGTTTTACACATTAAAGCGGAAGTGGATAACATCCCCGTCTTTAACGATGTATTCTTTGCCCTCAAGGCGCCATTTTCCGGCATCTTTGGCGCCCTGTTCACCATTATATTCAATGAAATCGTCATAACTCATCACTTCGGCGCGAATAAAGCCCTTTTCAAAGTCTGTATGGATCTTGCCGGCCGCCTGGGGGGCGGTCGAGCTCACTGGGATGGTCCAGGCTCGCACTTCCTTAACGCCGGCGGTAAAGTAGGTGTGCAGGTTCAACAGGTTGTATCCGGCCCTGATAACGCGGTTGAGGCCAGGTTCTTCCATGCCCAAGCCTTCCAGGAACTCCATTTTCTCTTCGTCTTCCAGCTCGGCGATTTCAGCTTCAATCTGGTTGCAAACAACCACTACAACGGCTTCTTCTGCTGCTGCAATCTCGCGAACGGTATCGAGGTAGGGATTGTCCTCAAAACCTTCCTCATCGACGTTGGCGATGTACATAGTGGGCTTGAGCGTTAGGAACGTCATTTCCTTCAGCAACTCTTTGTCATCATCGCTCAGGGGGAAGGAGCGCAGAGGTTTGGCTTCGTCCAGGTGAGGAAGGATTTTTTCCAGCAGCGGCTTGAGCTTCAGGGCTTTTTTGTCCTGTCCCTTGGCGAGTTTGGTCACTCGTAGAATGGATTTTTCTACGGCTTCCAGGTCGGCGAGGGCGAGCTCGGTGTTGATGACCTCGATGTCTGCTGCAGGGTCAATTTTGTTGGCCACGTGAATCACGTTTTCATCTTCGAAGCAGCGCACAACGTGTGCAATGGCATCGGTTTCGCGAATGTTGGCCAGGAATTTATTGCCCAGGCCTTCGCCTTTCGATGCACCTGCAACCAAGCCGGCAATGTCGACAAACTCCATGGTCGTGGCAATGGTTTTTTCGGGTTTAACGATGGCGGCCAACTTGTCCTGTCGCAGATCGGGTACAGGCACAACACCGGCATTGGGTTCAATGGTGCAGAAAGGAAAATTCTCTGCGCCAATGCCCGCTTTGGTCAGGGCATTAAACAGGGTGGATTTACCGACGTTGGGCAGGCCAACAATGCCGCAATTAAAGCCCATGCTGTGTTCTCCTCACTTTTTACTGTGTAATTCGTTCATGGCGCCTTCCCAGTTACCCTGGGCGGCCAGTGGTAGCTGGCGGGTGGCGTCGTAGATGGCGTCGTCAATCAAGCCTTGTTCGGACAGGCTGGCTTTTTTCAGCACGTAGCCCACCACTTGTTTGGCGTTGCCGGGGTGGCCAATGCCCAGTCTCAGGCGGCCAAAATTTTTGTTGTTTCCCAGGGCGCTGATAATGTCACGCAGGCCGTTGTGACCGCCGTGGCCACCGCCTCGTTTCAGTTTGGCAACGCCGGGATCGAGGTCTAGCTCGTCGTGGGCTACCAGAATTTCTTCGGGCTCAATTTTGTAAAAATTGGCCATAGCAATTACGGCCTGACCGCTGCGATTCATAAAGGTGGTGGGCACCAGCAGGCGCACGTCTTGCCCTTTAAGGTTGATGCGTGCAGTGAGGCCAAAAAATTTGTTTTCCGGGCTCAAACTGGTGGAGTACTGACGCGCTATTTCTTCAACGAAGTCGGCACCGGCATTGTGTCGGGTGCGATCATATTCCGCACCGGGGTTGCCCAGTCCAACAATAAGTTTGATTGCAGTGCTCATTGCGCAGCTCGTTTCAGTTTACAGGCCGATTAAAATCATAGGCCAGATTGTAAAGAACCCGAAGACAGAAGTCTTCGGGTTCTCGAGTCTAGCGATGTGCAGAGCGTTAAGCTCTGCAGGGGCAGGATTACTCCTTGCCAGCTTCTTCGCCGTCTTCGGCAGCGGGTGCTGCTTCTTCTTCATCTTCGTCGTCGCTTGCCGAGCCCTTAGGCTTGGTAATCGCAGCGATCAACAGATCGTGATCCGCACCGTGGCTCAGAGAAACAGACTCAACGCCCTTAGGCAGGGTCAGGTCAGAAATGTGAATGTTTTCACCCAGCTTCAGGTCGGCCAGATCCACTTCGATAAACTCGGGCAGGTTGGCTGGCAAACAGGTTACGTCAAGCTGTGATGCTGCGTGAGAGATGTTGCCACCTTCCATTTTAGCGCCGTGACAGATGTCTTCGTTGATGAAGTGCAGTGGCACTTGCATGTGAAGTTTCTTGGTCTTGGATACGCGCAGGAAGTCAGCGTGCAGAATGATGTCTTTTGCAGGGTGACGCTGCAGATCCTTCAGGATCACATCTTCTTCTTTGCCGGCAATGCTCAGGCTGATGATGTGAGAATAAAATGCTTCATTCTCCAGGTGTTTCATCAGGTCTTTGTGTACCAGGGTAATGTTCGCAGGCTTTTTGTTAGAGCCGTAAACGATGGCTGGAATGTTGCCTTCCAGACGACGCAGGCGGCGGCTCGCACCTTTCCCCATATCATCACGGAGTGTTGCTTCAATTTTAAAATCATCAGACATTGTAAAGTCCTTACTGTTTTGCCACAAAGGTCCGCGACCAGAACACAATGTGGGTTGCTATAAACAAATTAAGCGCGATTGAAACAATCACGCTTAATTTGCACGTTAATGAGTGTTATGTAAGCCGTTTAATTAACGGAACATTGCACTCAAAGATTCTTCATTACTCAGTCGACGCATGGCTTCGGCCAACATCTTCGACAGCGTGAGCGGGCGCACTCGATCACAGTTAAGCGCTGCGCTTGAAAGTGGAATGGAATCGGCAACAACCAATTCATCAAGCACGGATCCGTTCAAATTCTCAATGGCTTTTCCGGACAGAACCGGGTGTGTGCAATAGGCTATAACCTTGATGGCGCCACGCTCTTTGAGGGCGCTGGCGGCATTACACAATGTGCCTGCGGTATCGACCATGTCGTCAACCAGCAAGCAGGTGCGGTTTTCAACCTCACCAATCAAATTCATCACTTCCGCCACGTTGGCGGTGGGGCGACGTTTATCGATGATCGCCAGATCAACTTCCAATTGTTTAGCCACTGCGCGGGCTCTGACCACGCCACCGATGTCCGGTGATACAACAATCAGATTTTCGTATTTCTGACGGTGAATGTCGTCCAGCAATACGGGTGACGCGTAGACATTGTCCACGGGTACATCAAAAAAGCCCTGAATCTGCTCTGCGTGTAAATCGACGGTTAGTACTCTGTCGATACCAACACCGACCATCATGTCGGCGACCACTTTTGCAGAGATTGGCACGCGAGAAGATCGCACGCGGCGGTCTTGTCTGGCGTAACCAAAGTAGGGAACCACCGCGGTCACTCGACCGGCTGACGCGCGTCTAAGGGCGTCGACCATTACGATCAGTTCCATTAAATTGTCGTTGGTGGGCGCGCAGGTGGATTGCACCACAAAGACATCGCGACCCCGAACGTTTTCGTTCAGTGAGACGGCAATTTCGCCATCAGAGAACTTGGTTACCGTTGCGTCTCCCATCGGGATGCCGAGGCGCTTAACGATTTTTTGAGCCAATGCCGGGTTTGCGTTGCCGGTGAAGACCATTAAGTCAGCCACATTCATTACCTTTTTTGCCGATGGGAATTTAATGCCGTCTATATATAGCTAGGAAAATGGCTGGGGTGGAAGGATTCGAACCTTCGCATGACGGGATCAAAACCCGCTGCCTTACCGCTTGGCTACACCCCAGTAGCAACTTATCACAGGACCAGATCGTGTAAGGGTGAGCGATTCACTCCCTTTGCCACAAATCCCCGCAAATTGACAGGCGCTTTGGCTAGTATAGCCGCTGCGTCGTCTGCAGATTTGAACGAGGCAAAGACACAAGCACCTGTTCCTGTCATTTGAGCCCGACCGTACTGGTCAAGCCATTGAAGTGCTTCATCCACTGCTGGATAGAGCGATCTTACTAATGGCTGGCAGTCATTCCGACCACCCTGCTCAAGAAAGGCCGCTACTGTAATGTCGGATGTGTCTCTTGTCAATTCTTTGTGGGAAAAAATGTTGGCGGTTGAGACATGGCAGTCCGGGGTCAGCACCAGATACCAAAGCTCAGGCATTTCAACGGCTTGCAGTCTGTCTCCCGTGCCTTCGGCCCAAGCGGTATTCCCCTGGATAAATACGGGCACATCTGCCCCGAGTTTAGCGCCTATTTGTGTGAGCGCATCCAGGCTCAGCCCCGTGCCCCACAGGTGGTTGAGCCCCACCAGAGTCGTGGCCGCGTCGCTGCTGCCACCACCGATACCGCCGCCCATAGGCAGGTTTTTGCGCAGAGTGATATCGGCCCCCAGCTGGCAATTGCTGGCGCCTTGTAGCATGCGGGCAGCCTTTACCACCAGGTTATCCTCGGGTGGCACACCCGGTAAGATAGGGTTCAAGGTAATTTGATTGTCTGAACGCGGGTCAAAAAGCAGTTCGTCACCAAAATCCAGCAGCTGAAACAGGGTTTGCAGGTTGTGGTAGCCGTCTGCTCTTTGTCCCGTAATGTGGAGAAACAGATTCAGCTTGGCCGGGGCGGGCAGGCGGAGTGGGCAGGGTATCTGAGGGGGCATCTTGTTCGGGTTCCGATGACTCTTAAATGTCGCTTAAAGGTAGAAAAAGGGTGCCTATATTAGTCGCACTCAGGGTAAACGCCACTTCTTTATGATCAGGGTGATGCGTGTGCTGCCTTTGCTTGCAATGATTTTGCGGGGCAATTGCCAATGCATTACGTCCTGAAAGGGGCTGTAGTCCAGCTGCCAGCCCAGTTGTTTCAATTGGCTGAGGTCGCCACTCACCGATCGCTGCTCCAATTCTGGCGGGGCCACGGGGCTAGGAATGCCCCTTGCCCAGTAGTACAGGGCATCCAGCGGCAGGGTGTACCCCAGAGTGTTCAGCAGCAGTTCATTGGCGCTGGCTGCGTGGATATCGGCCTGCCCAGCCTGTTTGAGCGTAACGCCACCGGAATCGCTCTTAATTTGAGTGCTGCCCTGACCCAGGGGGCCGCTCAGGTGAATGGAGTAGCCCTCTCGGTCCTGCTGCCAGTTGATATTGGCGCTCTGCCGGAGAGACTTTCCGCGGGGGTCTTGTGCTGCGATACCGAGTTTGCCGTTAAGCGCCCACTGCTCAATCGCCCCGGCGTCGCCCTGCGCGGGGGAATCGAGGGGGGAGCGGGCTTGGTGGCTACAGGCGCTCAGCAGCAGGCCGGCAAGGGTGAATACAAAAAAGCGATATAACACCGTTTATTCAGTGTCCACTTATTCGGCTTCCATGGTCGGTTCGGATTCCAGTCGCTCTATCACTGCGGGTATCACGTCGCTGCCGGGGTTCAGTTTGAGGCCTTCGGCCCAGGTTTTACGCGCTTCTTCAATCATGCCACTCTTCCACAACACCTCGCCGAGGTGGGCGGCTACTTCATGGTCCGGAAAGACTTTCATGGCTTGGCGAAGGCGTAACAGCGCTTCATCGAGATTGCCCAGGCGATATTGTACCCAGCCCATGCTGTCGATCACGGCAGGGTCGTCAGGCCTGAGGTTAAGGGCCTGGCTAATCAGCTGGTAGGCTTCTTGATAGCGGTCTGTTCGGTCTGCCAGTGTATATCCCAGTGCGTTCAGGGCGGTGGCATTGTTGGGGTCGTATTTAATAATTGAACGCAGATCCAGTTCAGACAGTTCGAGCAAGTTGCGACGCTCGTTCAGCATAGCGCGTGCATAGAGCAGGTTGCTGCTGCTAGGCCTTTGAGCAAGGGCTTCGGTCAATATCGCCTCGGCCTGTTCCAGATAGTTGTGTTTGCTCAGCAGTTCTGATTCCAGCAAATACAGGCGCTCGGCCTGACTGGGGTAGCGGGCTCGAATGGTGTCCAGTCTCAGGTTGGCTCGTTCGAGTTCGGCGCCGAGGATAAACAGGTCGGTGCTTCTCAGTACTGATGACATATAGTCGGTGCCCGGTGTGACGGCGAGGTAGTGCCCCAATGCAATGTCTCTCTGGGCCTCATTCTCGGCAATGCGACCGAGGTAGTAATGGGCGGAAGATGTGCGTTTGCCCATTTTTAGCAGCGCTTCGAAGTGCTCCTTGGCTTCGTCGATATTGCCCCTTTCATTGCTGACGAGTGCCAGCGAAAAGCGCAGGTCCGGGTCCCTCGGGGATTTCTCCACCAAAATTCGAAATTGTTCGTGGGCCAGGCCCAGGTCCTGACTTGCCAATAAGCGGGCGTATTGAAGCCTAACCCGGGTGTTGTCAGGGTGCAGGTCGACTAAAGCAATCAGACGTTGCAGTGCCTCGTCGGGTTGTTTCAGCAGGTTTAACAGATTTGCTTCAAGAATGGCGGCTGCGATGTTGTCAGGGTCGCTGCGCATGGCGGCCTGGGCACTCTCAAGTGCTTCCGGCAAGCGGATTTGCTGTTGTAACAAAAGTCCGCGTCCCACTAACAGCGAAACATTGTCTGGGTGCTCTACCAGTCGTTGTTCAAATTTCTCCAGCAGCAGCTCTCTTTCGATATCGGTGGATTTGGCCGCGCGGGCAGCAAGGGTCTGAAAAATGCTGCGGCTGCCATTGTCTTGCAGAACTTTAGCGTGTTCGAAGGCTTCCAGAAGCCGGTCCTGGCTCGCCAGTTCGGTTGCGGCAATCGAGCGTGCCTCGTTGTTGGCAGGTTTCAGTTCCAGCCAGAGTAGGGCACTTTCCAGTGCAATTGCGTGTTTATTCAGGAAGCTTGCAATGCGGGTGGCCCTGGCGGCAATCTGTGGATCCCGAGTTTTGTGGGCCTGCTGGACATAATTCCCCAGGGCAATGTCATAGCGCTCCCGGCTGCCGGCAAATTCCGCCACTAACAAGGCATAAAGGGTGTCCGCCTCAAAAGGAATGGCCTCGGGTTCCGGCTCGGGCTGGCTCTCTTGTTGGGGGGGAGTGATTTCTACGGTTGTCGTGATAACGGGGTTTTGGCCGCAGCCTTGTAGCAGGGAGCCTGAGATGATCAGTGCCAATAATACATGCGAGGTCTTCATACGTGGTGCAAACACCCTTGTTCAGTCAATTCTATAGCTAATATTAGCATCTGGGGGTTAAAAAGTCGGTGAATTCGACTCTGCCCCTTGTCAGCGACGCAGACTACACGGACAATTACGCCTTTTGAGCGTTGGCGACCCTATTTAGTTCCATGACACTACTGGCCTTTGGCATCAATCACAATACTGCAGCACTGGATATTCGGGAGCGTGTAGCCTTTGCACCCGAACAGATGGCGCAGGCGCTGCTGCACGCCAATCAGCAGGCGGGGCTGGAAGAGGTGGCCATTTTGTCCACCTGTAACCGCACTGAAATATACGTGATCACGGAGGGTGGTGAGGCGGCAATTCTGCAGTGGCTGGCCAACTATCACCAGTTGTCCTCAGCAGATTTGGATAACTGCCACTATCTACACCGTGAGGCAGAGGCTATCCGGCACATGATGTCGGTGGCCAGTGGTCTGGATTCGCTTGTGCTGGGCGAGCCCCAGATTCTGGGGCAGATCAAATCGGCCTATTCTGTGGCGCGGGAAGCGGGCGTTGTCGGCGGTTTTTTACATGGCGCCTTTCAGCATGTCTTCAGCATCGCCAAACGTGTGCGCACGGAAACAGCCATTGGCGAAAACCCGGTTTCCGTCGCCTATGCAGCAGTCACCCTGGCCCAGCAAATATTTTCAGACCTGAGGCAAGATACTGCCCTGTTAATTGGTGCGGGTGATACTATTGAGTTGGTAGCGCGACATTTAAAAGATCAGGGTTTGAAACGCCTGATCGTGGCCAATCGTACCCTGGGGCGTGCACGGGATCTGGCGGATCAGTTTGAGGCAGAAGCTATTTTGCTGTCTGACATTCCCGAACACTTGCACCGAGCAGACATTGTTATTTCATCCACCGCAAGCCAGCTGCCCCTCTTGGGTAAGGGCGCGGTGGAGTCGGCATTAAAACAACGTAAACACAAACCGATGTTCATGGTTGATATTGCAGTTCCTCGAGATATCGAGACGGAAGTGGGGGAGCTGGACGACGTTTACCTCTACACGGTTGACGACTTGCGTGAAGTCATTGATGAAAATAAGCGCTCCCGGGTCGATGCTGCGCGCAAAGCCGATACCATTATTGATGAGGGTGTGGCGCAATATTTACGCGACCAGCGAGCACGAGATTCCGTTGAAACCATAAGGGCTTACCGACGGCGGGCTGAGGCCTTGAGTGAACAGGAATTACAACGGGCACAAAAATTGTTAGCCAACGGAACCGCGCCCGAGCAGGTGCTTAATCAGCTGGCGCGAAGCCTGACCAATAAGTTGCTTCACGCACCCACTGCCGCAATGAAACAAGCGAGTGCAGATGGCCGTGGAGACGTGATTGTCAGTGCGCGGGAATTATTTCAATTAGACGACGCCCAGGATAAGACGCCGGGCGATTAATGTATTTCAGTAAAGTAATCACTCCATGAAAAAATCAATTCTAGATAAGTTGGAATCCCTGCAAGAGCGCTACGATGAAGTGGCCGCACTATTGTCTGACGGGGACATCATTGCCGATCAAAATAAATTCCGCGAGCTGTCTCAGGAATATGCGGAGCTTGAGCCGGTGGTGCAGTGTAATGCCCGTTACAGAGAGGTATTAACTAACATCGAAGAAGCCAAGGCTTTGTTGAAAGACAGCGACGAAGATATGCGCGAAATGGCGCAGGAAGAACTGAAAGACAATGAGGCTCAGTTGGAGCCGTTGGGGGGTGAACTGCAGACATTGTTGTTGCCGCGGGATCCCAACGACAAAAAAAATGTCTTTCTGGAAATTCGTGCCGGCACCGGTGGTGATGAAGCCGCTATCTTTTCGGGTGACCTGTTCCGCATGTACTCAAAATATGCAGAGTTGCAGGGCTGGAAGCTGGAGGTCATCAGTGAAAACCTCGGTGAGCACGGCGGTTACAAAGAAATTATTTCCCGAGTTGTGGGGCAGGGAGTTTATTCCAAGCTTAAATTCGAGTCGGGAGCCCACCGAGTTCAACGAGTGCCTGAAACTGAATCCCAGGGGCGTATCCACACCTCCGCTTGTACTGTGGCTGTTATGCCGGAAGCTGATGAGCAGGAAGAAATCGCAATTAATAAAGCGGATCTTAGGGTTGATACGTTTCGCGCCTCGGGTGCGGGCGGTCAGCACGTTAACAAAACCGATTCGGCTATTCGCCTGACCCACATACCGACGGGTATCGTTGTGGAGTGTCAGGATGAGCGCTCTCAACACAAAAACCGGGCTCGCGCGATGTCTCTATTGGCCGCTCGATTAAAGAGTGGCGTAGAAGAAAAGGCGGCGCAAGAAATGGCGGACGAGCGTCGTTCATTGGTGGGTGGAGGGGATCGCTCCGAGAAAATTCGCACCTATAATTACCCCCAAAGTCGCGTAACTGATCATCGCATCAAACTTACTCTCTATAAATTAAGTGAAATCATGGAGGGAGGGTTGGCCGATGTAATCCAGCCTCTGGTTAATGAATATCAGGCGGATCAGCTGGCTGCGCTGGCGGAATAAGTGGGCACCATCCAGGCAAGTTTACAAAGGGCTGAGTCGCAATTAAAAGACAGTGACTCGGCTCGCCGGGATGCAGAAGTTTTGTTGTGCCATGCCTTGGACAGGCCTCGGGTCTATTTATTTACCTGGCCCGATAAAGAACTGAGCGAAGCGGAACTTAAAAATTTTAATGCCAACCTTTTGCGCCGACAAAACGGTGAGCCAATTGCTTATATTTTGAGAGAAAAGGAATTTTGGTCCCTGTCTCTGGAGGTGAATGAGAGCACATTGATTCCCCGTCCCGATACGGAACTTCTCGTTGAAACTACTTTGAATTTGTTTCCTGTTTTGGGAATTAATGAAGGAATTTATGATGTCATTGTTGCTTATGGTGGTACAAATAATCCAATTACTTTTTCTGTTGGCCCTGAAATTATTTTAGATGATGTTCAATCTGACTCTGTATTGAATGTACAAACTGAAAAATCTGAATATTTTCCAGGTCAATCTATCTTCATTACTGGATTCACTTCTGATGTTGTCCCTTTTGAAACTGTGAAATTTAGTATCACTGATGCTAATGATCAATTGATTGATTCTGGAAATTTGTTTCCTGTCAATGGTGAATTTAATACTGATATCTTTTTGAGTACTGTCAATCCAAGTTATGGTGTATATCAAATACTTGTTGAATATTCTGAACAAAGCACAACTACAACATTTAATGTGATTGAATCTTTGGATGCCGATTCTTCTTCTGAACTTTTAAAATCTTCACTTGTTAAAGCGTCAAGTTCTACTCTAATTGGTAATCTTCCTTGTAACTCTGGCAACAAATC
>CAJWCA010000154.1 GCA_913020395.1 uncultured Cellvibrionales bacterium
CACGCCTGATACGCTATAACCCAATGTCTGCAAGGTCACCAGGGCCCCGGTGATGATCACAGATATTCTGAGTAACTTGCCGATAGCCGTCACCGTGGTCGCGTCGACGGGCTTTGAGCGGTATTTGGGATCCATCAAATTTTGTTCGGCTTTGCGTATGAATCCCACCAGAAACCAGCACAGCAGAGCGATAACAGCAACATTTCTAACCGGTTCTATCGCCTCAAAAATGACGGAACCAGATTGGCGCCCCGTAATTTCAGCTGACCAGGTAAGACCGATAGCCCAAACCAGCCAACTCACCGGTTTTACAGCGGCTTCCAGCAGGGCATCATCCCAAAGATTAATGGTTTTATGGGCCTGGGACACCAGTTTATTCAACGCTTTCCTTACAATAAGCGCTATCACCAGCGTAACAAAAACGACCGAAAACACTTCCACTACCCAGTATTGCTCGCCGCCCGCACTCCAATCGAGATCTGAAAACCACTGTGATATATCCATTTAAATCTCCATGTTACGTCGATTAATTGTCACTACTGCCCAGGGTGCAAACGTCTATTTTAAGACACCCTAATCGCCCAACAGCTTCAACTGCCGACGAGTTTCCCGATAGCGGGAGTCTCCCTCGAGAGTTACCCAATCTAAAGACCGGCGAGCTGCCATTGATGATAAACGTGTTGAGCTTTCACACCCCTCGCGCTCCAGCCAATCTAACACTTCCAGCGCGCCTGCCCGGTTGTTACAAGCCAACACCATGTCGCACCCTGCCGACAGTGCCAGTGCCGCGCGCTCGGCATAACTACCCGCGCCGGTTGCTCCCTCCATACTCAAATCATCGCTGAAGATGACACCTTCAAATCCGAGCTGCTGCCTGAGAATCGTTTGCAGCCAGAGGGCTGAAAACCCGACCGGCTGAGCATCCACCTGACTGAAAACAATGTGGGCCGGCATCACAGCATCCAGGCCCTTGCCAATCAGAGAAGCGAAACAGGTCCCATCATGACTCATGACCTGCTCGAAAGGACGATCATCGACAGGCAGAACCAGATGGCTATCTCCGGCGACAGAGCCGTGCCCGGGGAAGTGTTTTCCCGTGGACGCCATGCCCGCTTCTCTCATTCCCTCGACAAAACAAGCCCCAAGCGCAGTGACAGTTTCAGGGTCAGGAGAAAACGCACGATCGGCAATCACTGCACAGGCGTGATCGTCTACATCGAGCACCGGGGCAAAACTGATATCAATTCCGCATGCCAGAATTTCGGAGGCCATCAGCCAACCACTATTTTTTGCGAGCAAGAGCGCTTGATCTGTATCTTTCTTATAGAGATCCCCAAGCATTTGCATCGGGGGAATACGTGTGAAATCTTGTTTAAAGCGCTGAACCCTGCCGCCCTCCTGGTCTACCGCCAGCAATATTTCTGGCCGCAGTGCCCGAATCTCTTTGACGAGTTCAATAATTTGCTTGCGCGATTCAAAGTTTCTGGCAAAGAATATGAGCCCACCCACCGCAGGTCTCTGAATAAGTGCCTTTTCTGCTTCTGTTAACTGAAGTCCCTGAAGGTCTAACATCAAAGGGCCTGGTATCATCGTTCAATCCTGAAATATTTGCCGTAATAGTGATTACGTTTGTTGAGGCTCGTCAGCATTTTCAAACATGCCGGTTAATGCGGGCACCAGAAGGTCGGCGGCGGCGTCAAGGGAAGTATCTTCTGAAAAATCTTCTTTTAGAATAGAGGCAATGGAGTCAAAACTGGACAGGGTAAACACCGTAGCACCCAACATAAAATAGAGACGCCAATAAAAACTAATGGGGTCTAATTGTGGCGCCGACGATTTTAAAAGAAGGGTAAAACGACGGTAATGATCGCCATAATTTGCAACGATGAATCGCCGTAAGTGCCCCTGAGACTGATTGTAGGCCAAGCCAAGCAGGCGCATGAAACGCTGTACTTTTTCTTCTGAAGCATTAACGCCGGATCCGGAATCGGTGGCTTCAGCCTCCGAGGAAACACTGATATTCAATGCAAGTCCGGCCTCATCCCCCCTCAACAATGCGGTCTGAAACAGGGCCTTCAGCAAGGCGCCCGTTGTAGGTTTATCGCTCTCTTCCATCAAGCTGTTTAGTGAGGCATCCAGCTCACGGCAAAAGGGGGTTAAAAAACGAGCAAATACCGCTTGAATCAGCTCTTTTTTTGAACCGAAATGATAATTGACGGCTGCCAGATTAACACCAGCAGTACTGGTGATCGTTCGCAGAGATGTCTCTGCAAAACCACGCTCTGCAAAAAGCGCTTCTGCAGCGTCCAGAATGCGTTCAACCGTATCGGATTGGGCCATTGTTATTTTCTTTCTATCGAGTCACTTAAACGTTGGTTTGGAACATACGTTTCGCCCCAATACTTGTCAAGCTGAATACTGGCTGAACCCGCCTCCCTTTCCTTTAGACAATTTTTTTATTTAAGCGCTCCCCGATAGAACCCTGACGATTAAGCTCAAAAAAGGCATTTTGGAAAACAACCTTGCAAAAGAAAGCCTTATTCACTCAAACCCATGCAGTCTCTTAAGATGACTCAAAACCGGTGTGTCGAACACGCGGCTAACGCCTAGTGCGCAGTCATGCGCGCCGTGGTAATTTGATTGCTCGCCACAAGGAGAGAAAGTCATGGCCTCACAGTTTCCAGTAATAGGTGCCTGGTATCACGATACCTCTGAAGATCAAGCCTTCGAGGTGGTGGCAGTTGATGAGCAATACGGCACAGTGGAAATTCAATATTTAGGCGGTGAAGTGAGTGAATTTGAACTGGAGACCTGGTCCCAACTCAAACTAATACCCGCAGAGGCCCCTGAGGATGCCGGCGCCGCTTATGAGCTGAGCACAGAAGACGAATGGGGTTTCGACCGTACCGTTACACCAGAAAGCTGGAACAACCCCGCGGCACTGATCGAGCCCGACAGCTACCCCAGCATAGAAGATTTTTAATACTCGCCCACTCCCCTCTCTGTACTAACCTTCTTCCTCGACCTCCCCTTAACATCGGAGCACTAACTAAGTGTTCCGTGTGAACTCTAATGACTCCTGAGCCTTGCATTCATCGATTTACTGTATATAATCCCAGTGACTGTACAAATAAACAGATGCCAAGGACCCCCTATGAACAAGCTTACTGCGCGTCAGGAACAGGTATTACAGCTCATTAAAGATGCGATCACCGAAACAGGATACCCACCCACACGGGCAGAAATTGCCAAACAACTGGGCTTCAAGTCGGCCAACGCCGCAGAAGAGCACCTGAAAGCCCTCGCCAAAAAAGGGGCTATCCAAATGGTCGCTGGCGCATCGAGAGGCATTCGCCTGGCTGAGGCCGCCAATGAAGGCATTCCTCTCGTGGGTCGTGTCGCGGCAGGCAACCCGATTTTAGCTGAAGAAAATATCGAGGATTATTGTGAGATGCCCGCCGGCTTTTTCCGTCCCCATGCCGACTATCTTTTGCGGGTTCAGGGCATGAGCATGAAGGACATCGGCATTCTGGACGGCGACCTGTTAGCCGTGCACAAAACCTCTCAGGTGAGCAATGGTCAGGTCATTGTCGCCCGCATAGGCGACGAGGTTACCGTCAAACGTTTTCAACGCGATTCCGACTCATCCATCATAAACCTTCTGCCAGAAAATGATGACTTCAGTCCCATTGTTGTGGACCTTAGCCAAGACGATTTTGAAGTAGAAGGTTTGAGTGTAGGGATCATAAGGAGGGATCACTGATGAGCCGCTCGGCAATGCACAGCCTTGCCGGTGAGCGCCTCGACTGGCACCTAGCGGACAATGCGGTGAGCACTGCACGGGCGTTTCCACGAAGCACCCGCGCGCGGGCTACGCCTCAACCTGCTACAGCAAAAACTGAACCGTCTCTTCTGACCGAGTTAATTGTGTCTGGCAACGACGCACAGCGACAGCAAATCTTGCTCCCCATTTTTGCCCACCTCTCCCGGCAGACTGATGATCAATGGCTGACATTTGTGGCAAGTGACGCGAACTGCGAACAAATGATAAACACCTGCCAGCTAAAAGCCGCCGGTGCTGCCCATGAGAAAATTCGTGTGATCCGAGCCAAAAGCCCAGAGGATGTACTCTGGATTACCTGGGAGGCACTCAGCTTGGGAAATAGCCACACAGTCATTGCCTGCCCCGGAAAGTTCAACACGCAATCCCGTGACCAGCTAGAACACGCGGCTCGCTCGGGCCGCTGTAAAGCACTGATTATCAGAGAGGCTCAGACTAAAGAGATCTAGAGGGAAATAGACTGGAAACGAAGATGAACTAGTGCAGTTGATGTGTATCTCTATCAAATTGAATATTAGATTCATCAATCGATTGCTCGGCCACCTCTCCGGCAGCCTCCATACCCGCTTCTATCATCGCCCGGGCAACGTCAAATTTAGCGTCGCGTAAAAAAGCCAGGGACTCTGCCGAAAAACGGATAGACACCAAAGGCTTGCCTTCATCGTCGGCCCGCTGCAACACAACGTCGCCGTTGGACAGTTCCATAATTTCAAAAAGGGATGAAGTCATATCTACTCGCTATAGGTGGTCTGATGCTCAGTTTAACACTCCAGACTGCTCGGCACCATGCCTTCGCTAACACTCCTGCATAGACTCCCGGTGCCGGGTGATCAAAGTGCTAATACTCCCCAGCCACTCTTTGACGTTCCCAGTAGACAACACCTGAATATCCACCTCAACCACGCCGATAACTAGGCTGTGGTCTCGATCTTTATTCAATGTGCTTGAATGAGCAGCGACAGAGGAAGAAGGTGCGGGCCCGCCAGGGTCAAGAATTCTTTGATGAGCATCTTTCAGGCAACTTAACCAGGAACCTGAACGAGAGTGAATCTCGCATAACTCGGTGACCTCAGGGCAAATTCGACCCTGTTCGGCAAAGATTGTCTGAAGCTCTTCGGCAGAGCTGTGGGTCAACACAGGTAGACTGTATTGGGAGGCAATCTCTCTGAGGTAAAAATTATAGGCGATATGAAGCTGCAGGCAGGCGCCCTCGAGGCAAGCCTTAGCAAGAATGCTCGCTTGCTGCTCCTGGGCCGCCTGAGTATTTAACGCCTTTGCAAAAGCCAGGGCCTGATTAACACGTGTTGTGTATTCGCCCGCCATCAGCTTTTACTGGATTTACGTTTGGCAGCGCCCTTCTCTTCCACTACCCAGGCGCCACCTTTATAAAAGGCTTTCCAGCCCGTCGCCTTACCGTCTATCTCGGACTGTACGTATTGTTCTTTTGTTTTACGGCTGTAACGAATGATAGTGGGGTTGCCATCGCCGTCCACTTTAGGGGCAGAAAACAAAAACTTGTATTTGGGATCGATCTCTTTTTTGTGAGGTAAAATTTCATTAACCAATGGCGCGCGTGTCTCCCGGTTTTTAGGGAATTGGCTGGCCGCCAAAAACAGACCCGACGCACCATCGCGCAAGACATAGTGATCTTCCACTTTGATACAGGCCAACTCGGGCATATCAACCGGATCCATTTTAGGAGGTGCGGCTTCGCCACTCTTTAATAACTTGCGAGTATTTTTACAGGTCTCTCCTGTACAACCAAAATATTTTCCGAAGCGCCCAGTGCGAAGCTGCATATCCAGACCGCATTTATCACACTCGATAACGGGCCCTTCATAACCTTTCAACTTAAAGGTGCCAGCTTCTACTTCAAAACCACTGCAGTCAGGGTTGTTACCGCAAATATGGAGTTTTCTGCTTTCGTCCAGCAAGTAGCTGTCCATCGCCGTGTTACAGATACTGCAGCGATGTTTATTGCGCAGTTGTTTTGACTCCGCCTCTTCGTCCTCTTCTACACTCACGGCTTCGTCGCCAGAGACGAGGTTCATCGTTTGTTTGCAGCGTTCTTTTGGAGGTAAACCATAGCCGGAGCAGCCTAGAAAAACACCGGTCGTGCCCGTTCGAATTTGCATATGACGACCACACTGGGGGCAATCGACGTCGGTATCCGTGGGGGCATTCTCACGCATTCCCCCTTCAACGGAGTGGGCCTGAAGCAACCGATCAGAGAAACCCTGGTAAAATTCATTGAGCACATCCAGCCAGGCTTTGTCACCTTCTGCGACAACGTCCAGAGTCTCCTCCATTGTCGCCGTAAAACTATAATCCATTAGGTCCTGAAAACTTTCGACCAAACGCTCGGTAACAATGTCGCCCATTTTTTCAGCGTAAAAACGTCGTTTTTCGATGCGGGCATATCCACGGTCCTGAATGGTAGAAATGATCGAAGCATAGGTAGAGGGACGACCAATTCCCCGCTTCTCCAATTCTTTAACCAACGCAGCTTCACTAAATCTTGCAGGCGGTTTTGTAAAGTGCTGAGTCGGATCCACAGCGACCAGGTCCAGTGTGTTTCCAACTTTCAGGTCTGGTAATACAACGTCTTCTTCTTTCTTGGAGATGCTGGGCTGTACACGAGTATAACCATCAAACTTAATCACCCTGCCCCGGATTCTCAATTCGTAACCAGCGGCTTCAACGGTAATGGCACTGCTGATGAATTCGGCAGGCGTCATCTGACAGGCCACAAACTGCTGCCATATCAGTGCGTAAAGACGTTCCGCATCCCGCTCCATCCCTTTCAGGTGCGCAGGCATAGTGCCAACAGCCGAGGGACGAATCGCTTCATGCGCCTCTTGTGCGCCCTCTTTACTGCTATAGCTTATTGCAGCCTCAGGCAGGTAACGTTTACCAAAATTCTCGAGAATGTGTTCTCTACAGTTTTCAACCGCCTCTGCACTCAGGTTGGTTGAATCTGTTCGCATGTATGTTATGTAACCCGCCTCGTAGAGGCGCTGAGCCATCATCATGGTTTTCTTAACACTGAACCCGAGACGAGTGCTGGCGGCTTGTTGCAAGGTCGACGTAATATAAGGTGCGGAAGGTTTTGATCCCGTCGGCTTATCTTCCCGGCTGGCTACCGTGTACGTTGCGCCCTCAAGCGCTTTCACCGCAGTCATTGCATCACTTTCATTCAGGGGTTTGAAGGCTTCCCCTTTGAATTTTTTAGCTTCAAAACGCAGTGAGTTTTGTTTAGATTTAAGGTCGGTAAACACCTGCCAGAATTCATCGGGAATAAAGGCGCGAATCTCACGCTCCCGTTCAACAACCAGGCGCACCGCCACTGACTGTACACGTCCGGCAGACAAACCTCTGGCAACCTTCTCCCACAACAGTGGAGAGACCATATAACCCACAATGCGGTCAAGAAAGCGACGAGCCTGCTGCGCATTTACCCTATCGATATCCAGCCGGCTAGGGTTGCTAAAAGCTTCCTGAATCGCAGATTTTGTAATCTCGTTGAAGACGACACGTCGATAGCGACTTTCGTCTCCACCTATTGACTCTCTCAAGTGCCAGGCGATGGCCTCCCCCTCTCTATCCAAATCCGTTGCCAGATAGATATGATCGGCGTCTGCAGCCAATTTTCGGAGCTCTTCAACCACCTTTTCCTTGCCCGGTAATATCTCGTACTGGGCTGCCCAGTTATTGTCCGGGTCAATCCCCATGCGATTGATCAGCTGTTTTTTGGCTTTTTTCTGCTTGTGAACTATTTTGGCCTCAGGGCTTAACTTGCGAGTAATCGCTGCTTGGCGGGCCCTCTCTTTAGCGTCAACAGGCTTCTTTGCACCACCGCTTGTGGGCAAATCGCGAATATGGCCAACACTGGATTTTACAACAAACTCTTTACCAAGATATTTGTTGATCGTTTTGGCTTTGGCCGGGGATTCTACGATGACCAGGGATTTGCCCATAGTGTCCTTCTATATGTAGGTGTTTACGCGAGACTAAGGTGGGCATATATAAATGCAAGTTTCGCCTTGGTCAAGATAATTTTTTGTAGAGCAGAGGGCAGCAAGGCCATTACAAGGGGGGTTATCGCCCTTAAACAGCCGTGCAGAGCATCACTCACTCATTTACTTATCTACTTGATTTAAAACCTCTTTTTTGAATCCTGTGCCTGTAAATGGTAGTGGACCCCGAAACATTACATGGTAAACTCTATTTTTTTACTCCTGTGGTTCTATTGCCAATGACACCCACGTCCTTTTTGATTGTTCTTTGCTCAATTGCCCTACTCTCCCTCGTCGCAGTGAGCCTGGCCAATCAGAGGGAAATCAAAACCCGCAGTATTCGCGCCAAACTTCGCACACTTAAAGGCAAACTCGAGAGCATGGAAGATCTCGTGATCAAGTTGGATAAGTTGCTTGAAAGCCGGGTGATAGCCCGTCTGATTAATGAAGAAATCATTGATATGGCCGAGGGAATGATTCAACTAGACAGAGATGCCACCTACCTGCGGGCCACTTTGTCTAACGCTGAACAACGGGCAAATGAGCTGAATGACGAAGGTGCCTATCGCGAAATTTCACGATTGGTGGAAAGTGACGCGCAAATTGCCCGGTACCAGCACGCTATCAACGAAGCGGGCCTCTTGCTAAAACGACTGCATGCTAGCAATAAGATCAGCCAGGCGGAGCTGGAAACCTTCATTGGAGAGCTGAGCTGGTGTCATTTAATGGTTGAAACCATTTCAATCATTGGCCAGGGGCAAAAATCAATGAAAAGGAAAGACCCTGTGAGTGCACAATCATTTTATAAACGTGCCAGACAGACCTTGATCGCCTCATCCGACAGCGACCCCAGAAGACACCGTTTCATTAAAGAAATCAGTGAGCTTATTAACAATAAACGCACCAGCCTCTCTGAAGACCTAATGCACGAGAACGTCTAGTTAACGGGCGTTCGCCGAGGTCGACCTCTAGCGGCACCGCCCGACAAGGTTTGCAAGACGGTCAAAAATGTATCCAACTGGGCCAGATCCCCTGTTTCATTCCAAAAGATCGATAGTCCCTGTGGACCATTGCCCAGCGCTAAAACACTGTCGGGGAGCTGCTCTAACGCCTGCCTGATCGCTGGGTGCCAATATTCCGCTGCGGGACTTCCTGCCGCCCATTGCCACAATCCCTGGAAGTGAAGTTCGTGTTCAAAACCACTGCGCACCAATATCCAGGCACTCAGGTCGGCTCTATCACTCTTCCAGGGCAGGCAATAGGCCGGCACTGGACGACTTCCCCCCGCCTCTGGCATGGGCAGCAGATGCACTTTCAGCCCCAGCGTTGCCGCACGCTCCCGACAGGCAATCTCCTTCCTCTGGCGCGAATTGGGTTGCATCATCATAATGGGGCCAACAACCAGGGCGATGGCCAGCAATACAAACACAATGGGAAGCATGATTTTCCTTTCAACTGGACTAGGCAGTTAGCAAATTTCGGTTTAGTATATCTTCAAAATACGATGGCATAGACATAATAACAGGAACACAATATGTCGTATTATCAGCACATTTTGGTTGGCGTCGACCTCTCAGACGAATCTGAGCAAGTTCTCGCCCGAGCCTCTTCTATTGCCGGCGGTGAGCAGGCTAAGTTGAGTCTGGCCCACATAATTGAGCCCCTGACTTTTGCCTATGGGGGCGACATTCCAATGGACCTGTCGGAGGTTCAAGACCAACTACAAGCCCAGGCGACAGAGCAGCTTGCGGGCCTCGCTCAATCCGTTGGCATAGCCCCTGAAGATCAACACGTGTTAATCGGCCAGCCCGCCACTGAAATTCATCAATTAGCAAAAGACCAGTCGGCCGACCTGATTGTGGTTGGCAGCCACGGGCGGCAGGGCCTCGCCTTGTTATTAGGTTCAACGGCAAACGGGGTTTTACACGGCGCGAAAGTTGACGTTCTGGCCGTGCGAGTTCACGCGCCTTGCCCAGAGGGGTAGTGACACAACTACCCTTTCATTTCCTCAAGCTCAGACCAGCGTTCAAATAATTCCTCTAAGGCTTGGTTTTGATCGGAAATCAATTGTAGTTTTTCAGCGACTTTTTCTGGGGCCTGCTCATAAAAAGACGGTTCCGCAATCTCGGCCTGCAACACTTCAAGCGCCTTTTCCAGCTTATCAATCTGCGCCGGCAGCTTCTCCAGCTCTCGTTGTAACTTGTAACTCAGCTTTTTCTCATTCCCCGCTGCAATGCTCTTGGAGGCCACTTCACTGACGGTTGGCGCCACTTCAACTGCGGGCTGACTTACCGAGCTATCGATCTCATCACTCCAGTGTCCACCCTGACGAAGCCAGACTTCGTATCCGCCCACATATTCATTAACACGGCCATTGCCTTCGAACGCAATACTACTGGTGACCACGTTATCCAGAAATTCCCGGTCGTGACTGACAAGTAACACGGTGCATTCAAATGTTGATAGAATTTCTTCTAACACTTCCAGCGTTTCAACATCCAGGTCATTG
>CAJWCA010000155.1 GCA_913020395.1 uncultured Cellvibrionales bacterium
TAAACATGACGTCAACAGCAGTGCTTGCAGACATGAAATAGGCCAACCGTTGATTGAACGACAATCACGCAGCGGTCAGTATAGGGAGCGGAGGAATTTTATCACTACCGCAAATGGGTGATTTTTGGCTTGCTAGCTGCCTGCTTTGCACAGGCGATAGAGGAGAGTGCGCAAGCAGCCACCTTTACACTCAACGGGCAATCAAACAGGGGCAAGGCGCCAAATGCGTAATTTTGTGGGACACACTGCCAAGCAATATACCTGAAATATCACTGTGGCCCTTGCTTCCAACAACAATCAAGTCAGCGGATAGTGCCTCCACTTTATCTAACACCGCCCGTGCATGATCACCGTCAAGCTGGTGAGTATCTACCACGCAGCCGCACGAGGTCGCTTTTTGGCTGGCCAGCGCCAGAATTTCCTGCCCCGGTTTTTCATAGTCTTCGGGTTTAATCAAGGCCGAGGCGCCACCAAAAGAGATAAAGATCTCCTGCACATTGTTGACATGAATCAGGTGCAGTTTGGCCGCATATTTTCGAGCGATGTCCATCGCCAGATCCAGTGCACGATCTGAATACTCGGAACCGTCAAGCGCAACCACTATGGTAGTAAACATAAAGAAACTCCTTCCTCTGCGAGCATTAAAGTGGGCAAACCTGTGTTTTAGCATAGCAGTTACACCTGAAATCAGGCTTGCGATGAGTCAACTTCCACCGCAGATTCCGCAATTTCATCCAAGCCACCCCCAATTCTGCACTTTATACTGCAAGTCAGCCTGAATAAGGCTTAGAATACGCACAGCGGTGAAGGACAATGAAACAGAGCAACCAATTTAAATACACCAAAAGCCAGCATCTGGACCAAGTGACCGTGTTACAGGCCGAGATGACCGATTTTTCTTATGGCAAACACGCCCATGAGGAATATTCGTTTGGGGTGACATTAACCGGGCGTCAGGACTTTTACTCCAGCGGCGCCTTCCACCGCAGCCAGCCGGGCAATGTGATCGTTTTTAACCCGGGGGAAGTTCACGACGGCCGTTCCGGCGTTGAAGACACCCTGCACTACCGCATGCTCTACATTCACCCCACGCAACTCGAACCCATGCTGCAAAGCGCCGGGGTTGAACAGAGCCGCGACTTTCAGGTTGACGATACCTTACTGCTCGACCAACACCTGCGCCAGAGCATACTCACTATGGGTTCGCTAATTACAGGCCACAACAATACCACGCTTGAGCAGGAATCTGAGCTGTATCAAATCGCGGCCCGCATTGCCCAGCTTCGGGGGAAATTTGCTCCCAATCAGCTTGCCCGCAAAACGGACCGCCTGTTGATTCAGGCCCGCGACTACATTCAGGACAACCTGCTGGAAGACTTGTCTCTGGACGAGATCAGCCGTGAAGCCAAGCTGTCAAAATATCACTTTCTGCGCATGTTCCGTCAGCAATTTGGTATTACACCGCATCAATACATTCTGAACAGCCGCATCAGCCGCGCTCGCGACGCACTGGAAACCGGCGCCTCTCTGGACGATGTGGTGTTTGACTATGGTTTTACCGACCTGAGCCATTTCAACCGTCGCTTCAAACCAATCTTCGGCATGACACCGAAACAGTATCAGCAACATTTTCTATCGTAGCTGACGGTTAGCACCGCCGGTTTCACCCGGTCAAATTTTTCCCTCTCCAATCACTACCAGGATCACTATCATGGTTGAAATATTCGCCTATGCGTTTGGTATTATGTATACACCCGGCCCCTGCAATTTACTCAGTCTGAATGGCGGTCTGAACGGACAGATCAACACTACCTTTCGATTTTGCATCGGCGTTGGCTGTGCAATGTTATTTTGGTTTCTGGTGTTGGGGTATACAGGTGCGTGGTTGATTACACCCGGTTACCAATTGTTGATCAGTGCGGTGGGGGCTTTTTACATTGCCTACCTCGGACTAAAAGTAGGTGGTGCCGATACATCATTGAAAGCCTCTGATAATTCAGCACAATCGACTAATGATGCAAACAAATTGAATTTTAAATCCGGGTTGATTTTACAGTTGTTTAACCCGAAAGCCTTCATTGCCATTTTGCCCATTGTTACCGTGCAATTCCCGGCGGCAGACATTAGCGGTGCAGCAATTGTTGTCTGGTCAATCCTGCTTTCCTGCATGGCTTTTGGTGCACCGGGTAGCTACCTGTTAATGGGTGCCCGCTTGGGGAGCTTGATCCGGCATCCGCGGTATTTCCGCACATTAAATATGGCTATGGCGTTATTATTGTTTTATGTAGCGGGAGACATCGCCTATAACCATGTGTATGTTAAATGGCTGTAAAAGTAGCGCAGTGTTTACTGCGCGAAGTTTTTCAGTGCCTCGCCACTCAAACGGTAACCAATCCATTCCGTCTGGGGCTCAGCGCCGAAGGATTCATAAAAATCAATGGCCGGTTTGTTCCAGTCCAGCACATTCCATTCAAATCGGCCGCAACCCTGTTCAACCGCCATTTGGGCCAAATGCTTCAGCATCGCCTTGCCCGCCCCGCTACCTCGTGAGGCTTGACTAATATACAGGTCTTCAAGAAATAAACCCTTGCGGCCCAGCCAGGTTGAGAAATTGTAGAAATAAACGGCAAAACCCACGGGTTTGTCGTCTATTAAACAGATCAGCCCCCGGGCGGTAGAGTCACCGTCAAACAGCGAGCGCTCAATGTCTTCAACACTGGCAAGCACTTCTTTTTCAGCTTTTTCATAGATAGCCAGCTCGGTAATAAAACCCAGTATCAAACTGGCGTCGTCACGCTGGGCTTCGCGAATGGTGGTTACACTCATAGAACTACTCTCTTAAAGTTACACTTTCAGGGTGAACCAACTGGGATTAATGGCTAACGCAGTTGCGCCCTTTTTGTTTCGATTTATACAGTGCCTTGTCGGCCGCCTTAATGACCTCTTCCGGAATATCCAGGTTCTCGTGTCGAGCTGCCACGCCGATACTGATGGTCACGGATACGAGTCGGGGGGAGGCCTTTTTACCGCGCTGCTGACTCCCTTGTTGCTTGTCGGAGGGTCGATTCTTTTTGTCTCGCAGGGCTATTTTATAATGCTCAATGCCAGAGCGAACCGCTTCGAGGTGGGGCAGGCAGTTCTCCAGGTCTTTACGTGGGAAAATCACCGCGAACTCTTCACCGCCATAACGATAGGGAATGCCGCCACCCTCAACCTTACCGATCTGTGCGGCTACCATTTTCAATACGTCGTCACCCACATCGTGCCCATGGGTATCATTAAACTTTTTAAAATGATCCACATCCAGCATAGCAATAACATACTTTTTACCCAGCCCCCGCAGTTTCTCATTGAGCGCCCTGCGTCCCAACAAACCTGTGAGGTCATCCCGATATGCCATGCTATAGGAGCTGCGAATCAAATCGATGACCAGGCAAAGGCTGGCCGCACTGATCATCACTGTGGATATAAAAGGTCTGTGCAGCCAGGCCAAAGCAATAAACACCGCCACCAGCACAAACACCAGCGCCATTTCGATATCGTGTGGTCGCTTTACCGCCAGCCAGGCTCCCAACGAAAAAACGCCTGCAAATAAAACACTGCCACCCACCGACAAAACATAACCTGCCAGAGGTTTGACTGAAAAATAGTCGGCAAGCGGGTGGTGAAAACCGGGAAAAAAATTGAACACCAAAGCGGCACCAAGCAAACATACAGGTGCCACCAGAGCCAGAGGCAAACCAAATCGATTCCACAAACCCCGCTCCGGGGCTATCAGCAAGACCAGAACGGTCAGCGGTAGCAGTACACTTATCGAAGAAAAGGCAAACAGTGGCAAGGCCTGAGTCAGCGAGGCCTGCATAAAGGCCTGAATGGCCCAATAGCTGCCAGCCAAGGCCAGCAGTGCCGCAAACGTGCGGGACCGGTTAAATTGATTGGCCAGAATGAGCCCCATCACAACCAGCACATAGGGCAATTGCACAAAGAGTTTTTGGTAGCCCCCCGTCAATTGCTCAATACTCTGAAGCAGCTGCCAGGCGAGAACCAACAAAAACAAAGGCACAAACAGTGTCTTTATCAGAGGTTTCACTTAGCCACTCCTCGGGTCACTGCGCCTCCGGCGAGCATTTCGGCAATGCGCCTTTGTTTTTCATCTGCGCTCAGTTCAATCACATTCCCTTCAAGAGGTTGCAAAGGTGACAGGTCTAGCAAGGTTTCAACAGCGGGCCCGGGTTCAGCCGAATTGCCGCCACTCGCGTTGCCGCCGCTAGCGCCAGGAGCAGGCTGCCGCGTGCTCACGCCATCTGGCCCCAACAGTTCCACCAAATGGTTATTCAATAAATCCAGGGTATTCTGCAGATCGTCTTGAACGGCAGGCTCTGAAGCCTGATCCGAACGCAGCTGTCGGCTGAACTTTTCAATGGTCTGCTCCAGGCCATCGACGGACAAATTTGACTCGGAGTCTAGCCATTGCTGGCAGCGAGCAAAATAGCTTGTAGGGGAAACGGTGTCAGAACTCATACAGCCTCAATCAACGATCGTAAAACGTGCCCGCAGTTTACACTAACGATGCCACCTGAATCAGCTTAAATATACCCAGCCCGGCCGCCACGGCCACCACCGCACAACCCAGCAGGTTGGCCCGCCAGCCATTGCGGTAGCTGCCCAGCAAATCCGCCTTGTTCATCACCAGCAGCAGGAAAACCGCCACAATAGGCAACAAAAAACCATTTGCCGCCTGGGCAAATATAATCGCCGCCAGCGGCTTAGTGCCCACCGCCGCAAACACTGTACCGGCCAATAAGACAACCATCCACACCGCCCTAAAGCGCTTATCGGAAAAACTGAGCGGCCAGCCCAGTGCACCACAGACCGCGTAGGCCGCCGCCAAAGGCGCGGTGATCGCACTGGTCAACCCCGCCGCCAACAGCCCCACCGCAAAACAACCACTGGCCCAGCTTCCCAGCAAAGGTTCCAATTGGGACGCCAGAGATGACGCAGAAAACTCCGCCCCGGTTTGAAAGAACGTCGCCGCCGACGTACTAATCACCGCCAAGGTAATCAGCCCCCCCAGCCCAATCGACAGCCCCGTATCCCACCGCGATTCACTAATCGCCGTATCCAGCGGCACATCATCACGCCAGTGCTCCTTCACCGCCGCCGCATGCAAAAACAGATTGTATGGCACCACCGTAGTACCAATCAGCGCAATCACCGTCAGCGCAGAAGCCGAGGGCATAGAGGGCACAAACAGCCCTTTAAGCAGCGCCCCAAAATCCACATCAACCATGAGCATCGTCAACACAAACACCGCGCTCATGACCAGCACCAGCAGCACCAGCACATTCTCCAGCAACTTGTATCGCCCGCCCAACAGCAGCAGTCCCGCCAGCACACCGATCACCGTTGACCAGAGCCCAGCACTCAGTCCGGTCAAAGACGCCGCCCCCAGAGCCGCACCTGCAATATTGCCCGCCTCATAGGCCGCATTACCCAGCCCAATAGCCGCCACCACCAACAACACCGAGAGCTTATTAAACAGAGGACTTTCAAAAGTTGTTCTCAGCGCCTGCGAGAGCCCTTCCCCCGTCACCAGCCCCAGTCTCGCCGCCATCTCCTGCAACACCCAAGTCGCGATCACCGAAAACAGCAGAGCCCAGAGCAGAGCAAAGCCAAAATTAGCACCTGCCGTGCTAGCGGTTGTAATCGTACCCGGCCCAATAAAAGCCGCCGTAACCAATAACCCCGGACCAAATCGTTTCAAAAGAATCATTCCTTTTTTGTTATACCAACACCATAAGCACTTTCCCCCACCTTGTGAACCCCCACCCAGAACCAAAAGCCTACCCATCACATTGACTAAGCCCCCTCCTTCCCCCACAATCCCCCTCTCAGTTACGACTGGTTGAGCCGGACCCACCCCCCGGCTCCACGAACAGGCAACCCCGGAGTAATCCGGTGACGCAAAACCAGTGCCCGGACACAACCCGGGTCGAACGGTTACCGAAGGCAGAACAACTAGGCAGCTCAATGCAATCTCGACTAAAAAAACCTTTTATCATCGCCGGAGCAATACTAGGCGTCGTCATCCCTTCGTGTTTAATCACACTCCACTATGTAAAAGCCTCAGGTAAAAACCCGCTGGAGTTCGAAGGGCATAAACGCAATTTCCAGGAAATCCCATTCGACAGCCTGGACGCCAGCCGTGAATGTGAAAAAGAAGCCAGAGACAAATTTGGTGAGGAGTACCTGCGCTCAACCGTAGACTGGCACTCCACGCGATTTCAGGAAACCCGCAACATGTATATTGTGGTGCTTGAAGCTGATATTGGAATTCGAGAAAGTTTTGAGCAGGCTAAAGTGTATTGCTACATCAACCCAAAAAGTTACGTGGTGAGCTATTTTAAAGCTTACGACTCCGAGGACAAACCGATGTTGTCCAGCGGAGTCAGCTTTGAAGAGATGATGGACTCATTTCAGCAATCGCAGAATTAAGGGCAACACTTATTTTTTGGCTGATGTTTCCCCGTAGCGGGATTCAACCACCGAGTAACGATCCCACACGGCGCCGTCACTGAGCGAGCGCAGCAGCTTAATGTATTCGGCGTGAGTCCAGGCCAGCGGGGTTGCCGAGTTGGTGCCCTCTCCCTTGGTATAGCGATAGTGATCGTTTTCACCGATACCGTCCCATACCTGCTCCGGCAACATCATGCCCTTGTTGGCAAACATCTCCATGCCTTTGACATAGGTGGTGCGGAGATTTTTAATTGTATCTGGCGCGTTGCCCTGGCGGGCGAGTTCGTAGTGTCCACGTTCACCGGTAAAGAAAGGCCAGACACGACCTCGCTGACCCGGTGTGTTTTCTCCCGGTGCCGCATAGGCCAGACCATTGGTCGCGTCTTCACCATAGCCGTCGTTGCCATAACGACGCCAGCCGGGAAAGACTCCCTCTTCACCTTCAAATGAAAATTCATATTTCACCCGAAGGTCATCAATCAGACCCGTATCATCATACTCTTCCAGAGTATCCAGAATGTGCGGGTCGTTGGCCGAGCGCACACCATAACGCGCAAGCTCCAGAAAACCACCGTCCAGAATCAACTGCTCAGACAAAGCGGCGCGACCGTTATTTTCCAGCAGCGTGCCCTCGTCGTTAGGGTTTTGGTTTTGGCTCAAGCGCAAGTAATGCCGACCATTGGATTGCCCCTGCTCGCCGGAATGTTGGTTGCTCGCGGTGTGTAACTTGCCCACATTAGTGAACATTGCTTTTTCTACATTCCGGGAGTATTCGTCCGCTGCCTTCAAATAGCTTTCAGCGGCGGCCGTGTCTCCTGTTACCCTGGCGATGTCAGCCGCAGTAACAAGCCCCGAGATAATCGCGGCGGTAGTTGAGGGAGAATAACCGCGCTGCTCTTCCCAGCGCTCCTGTTGGGTCTCAAAGGGCACAATCGTGGTTTCGTTCCAGTCCAGTTTTACCGGCCCGCCGTGCACCAAAAATTCGGCAGCGGGTTTCAACATGTTCTGATACCAGTACGTTAAACGCTCATCACTCAACAAACCCGCCTGCCACAGTTTCCAACCCAGCATGATGGGCATTGCCGTTTGATCCAATTGAACACCCACCCACTCTATCTGTCCGTCGACATGAGTTTTTTGTAAAAACCAGCCCGGCGCTCCTTGATAGCCTTGAGTTTCAGCACTCACCTGCACTTTCTCCAGATATTCAAAAGACACCAGCGGAGTCTGGGTATCACCCAGCGCCAGCAGGGCCATTGCACACTGATAAAAATCCCGAGGCCAAACGGCCTTGTAACCCGTCTGACTCTGGGATGCAGGTTTGGCATCACCCCATGGGTTGGAGAGAGATGCAATCAAAGCCCCTGCGTGGGTTTTGTCTTCCTGTGCTTTCAAAACCAGCGCACTGGTATTGAGCAGGCGCCCTTTATCAGTCGCTGTTTCCTGTAATCTTGCCAACTCTGGCAAACTCGCGAGATAGTCTTCCCAGCCAATGGCGTCACCCGAGCCATTGTAGTGGGCCAGAACACTCTCATAACCACGATCCAGTGAACGCTGAGCAGCTTTGCCACTGTCGTCTGCACTCTCGCCAAACCCTAAAACAAAATCCATTTCCAGTGAGCCGTCGGCGGCGAGCGGAAGTTGCGCGGTCATGGCAACATTACCCGCCTCTTCTCCGGTTGAGCTGTATTGCCAATCCATTGTTCCATTGTCACGCAGGTCCACCAGCCCATCTGAGGCGCCTACAAAACCCGCCGATACCGCGGCAAAATCTGTAGAGGGACGCAAGGTCATAAATACACCAGACTCACTAGCCGTCAGTGCACTTTTGTTCACCGATGCGGTGTCACCTTCCCCGGTGTTATTCATGTGGGGGTTGACCAACAAGAAGGCCTCTAAACCATCCTTGAGCGGGGTAAACTTCAGGCGCACATATAAACTGTCACTCGAAGGGTCGGTAAAAATATGTTTTTCGATGACATACTGATCATCTTTATCGCGCGTGGTGACTTTATAAGCCAAAGACAGAGGTCGGCCATCGGCGTCGACATGAAGATACTCCACCGTACTGTGTGTATCGCGCTTTTCTTCATCAACAAAACCATTGCCGGCAACCAGAACCTGAATATCCTTGAGTTGCGCCTCGTGGATCAAACCATACATAGTTTCTGTGATGACACCCTCGGCAAGAGAGAACCAGACTTTTGATACCTTGCCCGTAGGTGCATTGTCGCTGTAACCACGCACCCCCTCAGAGATTTCAGTGTATTGCTCGTAAGACGTGCCAATGCCCGTTTTACCCGCATAGGCCCAGGTAGATTCTGCACCCGGCGCGCCAGGTGCAACCGTGTTCACTGCCGTTTTTTCTGTCTGGCAGCCAGTGAGCGCTAAACAAGATAAGGCCAACGCAGGTACCAGCCAAGGGAGTTTTTTGTTCATAATTACTATCCAGTTTCTTTTTCGGTATGGCCTTGGTGTTATTTCTGTTCAGAAAAAAAAGCACCAAAGGGCGGCAGAGTCAAGTTCTGACCGGCACAAGCAGTTGCCTGGAAGCCGTGCCCGACTATGGGGTTCAAACTTTGATCCTGCGGCAAGGTAATATCGACTGAGTTGGCCGACAAATTAAAATACATTCTCACCGTTTGACCTTCATAGGTTCGGGTGAAACCCAGCACGTCTTTGGCCGTGTCAAAAAACGCCAGGGAGCCATATTTGAGTGCGGCATACTGCTTGCGCCATTGCAAAAAGGTGCGATAGGCATTCAGTACTGAATGCTCAGATTCTTCTTGAAGATCTACCGCCAGTGCCCGATGTTCTGCGGGAACGGGCAGCCAGGGTTTACCTTCGGTAAATCCGGCCAGTTCACTGCCACTCACCCACGGCATGGGTGTACGACAGCCATCACGACCCTTAAAAGAAGGCCAAAAGGTAATGCCGTAGGGGTCTTGCAGTTGATTGAACTCAAGCTCCACCTCTGGCAAACCCAGCTCTTCACCCTGGTAACTGCACACACTGCCTCTCAGAGAAAAAATCAAAGCGTTCAGTAACTTGGCTTTGGCGGGCGCCTGGTTATCGCCACCCCAGCGCGACATAACACGCACCACATCGTGGTTACTGATAGACCAACAAGGCCAACCGTTGCCGATCCCCTTTTCCAGGGTATCTACCGTTTCGCGTATATAGTCGGCGGAGAAGTTGTCAACTAACAACTCAAAGCTATAGGCCATGTGCAAACGGTCTTCACCGTGTGTGTATTCCGCCATGGTTTCCAGTGAATTTTCCGCACCGATTTCACCGAGCGATACCGCACCGGGATACTGATCCAACAGGGCTCGAATCTGACCCAGAAATTCAATGTTCTCAGGCCGGGTTTTATCGTAAACATGTGATTGAAACGCGTAGGGATTATCTTCAGTAAAACCTAATCCCTTACGTTCACTTTCAGGCTTGAAGGGATTGTCACGTAGCTGTTGATCGTGAAAACAAAAGTTGATTGCATCGAGCCTGAATCCGTCAACCCCTCGTTTCAACCAAAAATGCACTTCATCCAGTATTTGTCGGCGAACATCTGGATTGTGGAAGTTCAAATCCGGCTGGCTCTCTAGAAAGTTATGCAGGAAATACTGACTTCTTCTGGGATCCCACTGCCAGGCACTGCCACCAAAAATGGATAACCAGTTATTGGGCGGTGTACCATCGGGTTTTGCGTCGGCCCATACATACCAATCTTGTTTATCATTGGTGCGGTTGCTGCGACTTTCTTTAAACCAGGCGTGCTGATCAGAGGTGTGACTCAAGACCTGAT
>CAJWCA010000156.1 GCA_913020395.1 uncultured Cellvibrionales bacterium
TGATAAATGCCGGCGGATCGAGAATCACTACATCAAACTTTTCTCCGGCCTCCAGCATCGCCTTCATAATCACCAGGGCCTTGCCATGCTGTGTACTCACTTTGTCCGCCACATCGTTAAGCGCAGCGTTTTTATTGACCTGATCCAGCGCCGCCGCTGAGGCATCGACACAAACGACTTCACTGGCCCCGGCAACGGCGGCCTGAACACCCCAACCACCAATATAGGAAAAGACATCCAACACCCGCTTGCCGGCCACATACTGCTGCAATTGAGCTCGGTTCATACGGTGATCATAGAACCACCCGGTTTTTTGCCCACTGCCAAGCGGGGCCATAAACCGTGTGCCATTTTCAATTAATTCAACCTCATCGGGCACTTCACCACTGGCAAGCTCTACGTATTCAGGCAGGCCCTCCATCGACCTTGCACCGTGGTCGTTGCGAAGCAATACACCCTTTGGGCTCAAACACTGATTTAAGGCGTCAACCACATCTCCCTTAACTGCCTCCATGCCAGCCGTTGAGAGCTGCACCACTAGATAGTCACCAAAACGATCAACGACCAGACCCGGCAACAAGTCGGATTCTCCATACACCAGACGATAAAAAGGCCCACTAAAACATGCCTCTCTAAGTGCCAGTGCTTGCTTGATACGATGCACCAACAAAGATTTGTTGAGCGGGTGACTGATATCCCGATTGACAAGACGCGCGCAGATAAGCGATTGCGGGCTCATGGTTGCAATACCCACCGGTTTCCCCTGATGACTGAGCACCTGGACCTGCTGCCCCGCTTCAAACTGCTTCAGGGGAGAGCGTTCAACATCAACCTCATTACTGTATATCCAAAGATGACCCGCCTTTAAACGACGATCTTTTTGCGACTTGAGGATGAGACCTGGCAGGCTTTCAGGGTTCGACATAAATTTGCTCCAATTCAATCGGCGGAGTATAGGTTAATGTGACATCAGATGATTGTTTTTTCGCACAAATCTACATATAAGTTAAACTAGAAGAGTAGTTAATTGATGGCCAAACAGGAAAGGGCAGATGGATGTCGGATGAGTTAACCCAAGACCAGATTAGTCGGGTTCTGCACGGAATATCCATTCCTCCCCAGCCCCAGATTATGGTTGACCTGCAAATGGAGCAGATGGACCCCCATTTTTCTCTGGAGCGTGTCGCCAAGCTGATCAGTCAGGATGTTGGCCTCGCGGGCAGCATTCTAAAAACTGTCAATTCAACATTTTACGGTTTAAGTAATAAAATCACTTCCATCAATCAGGCAGTTAATCTACTGGGCTTAAAAAGTGTCGTTAACCTGGTTAATGCACTCTCCATTAAAGGTGAGCTGAGTGACGAAGAAATTGTTGCGATGGGCAAATTCTGGGACAGCGCAATGGATATTGCTCAGGCGGCCTCAGTGATAGCCAAACAAATTGGTTATGGGCAAACCGACGAGGCTTACACCCTGGGTCTGTTCCACAACTGCGGCATTCCTTTGTTAATGATGAAATTTAAAAACTACCCTGAAGTGATGTTAGAGGCCTACGCACAACCAGATCAAAGTATTACAGACAATGAAAATGCAACAATCAGCACAAATCACGCCGTTGTGGGTTATTACGTTGCAAAGAGCTGGAATTTACCCACCTACTTATGTGAAGCCATTCATCAGCACCACAACGCTGAAAAGGTGATGACTGAAAATAACCCCGACACACGCAAAAAGACACTCATCGCCATATTAAAGATGGCTGAACACATCTGCGGGAACAGTAAAATAATTGGTAACCAGCAGGATGACCACGAGTGGGACAGGATCCAGGAGCACATACTCATGTATGTGGGCCTGAGCCACTACGATTTCTCTGGCATGCGACAGCAAATTTACGACATGGGCATCAGTACGGGCAGCTATAATTTTTGAAGGGGCCAAAAAGCGCCCCCATAATTCTCTACATTATTCCTCTTCGGAAATGGCGGCCTTATAACCATCCGCATCCAAAGCAGCTTCCAATTCACTAATATCACTGGGCTTGATCCGAAAGAACCAACCTTCATCATAGGGTGAGGAGTTTACTATTTCGGGCTCATCTTCGAGCGCCTCATTAATCGCCAGGACTTCTCCGGATACCAGAGAATAAATATCGGAGGCCGCCTTTACAGACTCAACAACACCCGCCTCTTCACCCACAGAGACCTGACTGCCAACTTCGGGCAATTCAACGTAGACCACATCGCCCAGGGAGTCTTGAGCATGTTCAGTAATACCCATTGTGACACTGCCGTCTTCCTCAACTCTGGCCCACTCGTGGCTGGTGAGATATTTCAGTTCGCTGCGAATCTCGCTCATATTTGCAATTCCTTAAAATTCAATCAAATTCAATCGTACTTTCCGTACTTTCCGTACTTTCCGTACTTTCACGCGCTTGCCCTCAAAATAAGCTGGCGCATTTTATACCGCTTGTCCATTGCGAACAAAAACCGGTTTCACCACCCTGACTTCTACGGATTTGTTCCGCATTTCAACCAGGCAGGTATCACCGACATCAACGGGCACCCGTGCTAGTGCAATCGAGTACCCAAGTGTAGGCGAGAAAGTACCGCTGGTTATCTCTCCGGTCAATACCTCTGTGGAATTTGCTTCACTAACTAACACTTTCTGATGGGCGCGCAGTACTCCCTTCTGCTCCATCACCAAGCCGACAAGTTTGTGGCTGATGCCGGCTTTGCGCTGCGCCTCGATAGCGGCGCGGCCGATGAAATTACGCTCCTCCGGCTTCCAGCCAATCGTCCAACCCATGTTTGCAGCCAGCGGCGAGACAGATTCGTCCATGTCGTTGCCGTAGAGGTTCATGCCCGCCTCTAAACGCAGGGTATCTCGTGCAGCGAGACCGCAGGGAGCTACGTCCACAGCGGCCAGCTGACGCCAGAACGCCTGAACGTCGCTGTTAGGCAACATCACTTCCAGACCGTCTTCACCGGTATAACCGGTGCGTGCCAAAAACCACTCTCCGCATTCGGCGCCCTGAAAAACCTTAAGCGCCGACACACTCGCGGCAGCTTCAGCATCTATAACAGAACACACTTTAGACAGGGCCTCGGGGCCCTGAACAGCCACAATAGAGAGAGAGTCCCGCTCCGCAAGCGTGACATCAAAGTCTGCGGCTTGTTGGCTCATCCAAGCCAGGTCTTTGGCCCTGGTGGCGCAATTAACAACGGTTCGAAACCAGCCATCCATATTGTAGACGATCAAATCATCAATCACGCCGCCTTCATCATTTAACATGCCGCTGTACAGCGCCTTGCCTTTCAGGCCACAAATTTTCCCGACATCATTGGCGAGCAGATATTGCAGGTAGGGCAGGGCGTCAGCCCCTTTAATATCCACAATTGTCATGTGAGAGACATCAAACATGCCCGCGCCCCGGCGAACGCTGTGGTGCTCTTCAACCTGAGATCCATAGTTCAAAGGCATCTCCCAGCCACCAAAATCGACCAGTTTCCCACCCATATCACGGTGCAAGTCATAGAGTGCTGAACGCTGAAGATCGCTGTTTTCTGTGTTTCCCATAATCTACTCCTGTTTCCTATAGTGGAAATTTGTCGCAGTTTATACTTTTTAGGGGGGTTATGAAATAGCTAGGAAGGTAAATCCAGGATTCTGCTTATTGTCGACTGCGCCGAATCATAATGATGACCGGTGGAATACTGATCAACACCAGAACAAGAGAAGGTAAAGCGGCTCGTTGCCACTCCCCCTCAGAGGTCATCTCATAAATTCTTACGGCCAGCGTATCCCAGCCAAAAGGGCGCAGTAGCAATGTCGCTGGCATCTCCTTCATCGTGTCGACCAAGACCAATAACAAAGCGCTTAATAAACCCGGTGTCAGCAGTGGAAAATAGACGCGTTTTAAGACCTCCCATTGCGAGGCTCCCAGCATGTGCGCGGCCTCCTGGAACACAGGGCGAATACGCTCAAGGCTCGCATCGATCGGGCCATAGGCGACAGAAAAGAAGCGAACGACATAAGCGAGCAGTAAGGTGGCTAAACTGCCTACCAGCACTTGACCGGGCTCCAGCCCCATCATCTCCCTCACAGGGTTGATCAGTTCACGGTCAAAAAACGCAAACGCGGTCATGATCCCCACCGCAAGCACCGAACCCGGCAGGGCATAACCCATGCCGGCAAGCCGCTCCAGCAACCCCGCCTGATGACGCCCCTTGAGGCGTTGGCCGTAGGCCACCAACAGAGCCATCACAACTAGCGCCAGGCCCGCCATCACCCCCAACATGAAGGTATGCAGAACCAAACCCCAAAACCGAGAATCCAGCTCACCCGCGGTTTCCAATGCCCACAACAAAAGCTGTCCTACCGGGACGATAAAAGCCAAAAGAATCACTAAAAAACAAAAAGCACTCGCAAAAAGGGCTTTCCAGCCCTGTAGATGAAAACGCTCTTTCTTCCTTCGGGGCTGTTGATGAAAACGCCCATCGCCCCGGGCACGCTGCTCAGCAATCAAGGCCACGCCAACAAACAGCAACAATAGCGATGCCAGTTGTGCGGCAGCCGTCAGGTTGAAAAAGCCAAACCAGGATTTATAAATTGCCGTAGTAAAGGTATCAAAATTAAAAATTGAGACAGCCCCAAAGTCTGCCAGGGTTTCCATCAACGCCAAAGAGACCCCCGCGGCAATGGCGGGGCGAGCCATGGGCAAGGCCACGAGCAAGAAGCTCTTCCAGGGGCTGCGCCCTAACAGGCGGGAAGCATCCACAAGATTTCTACCCTGAGCCAAAAAAGCGCCTCGGGCCAACATATAGACATAGGGGTAGAGCACGGTGCTCAGTACAAAAACAACCCCTCCAGGGCTGCGAATATTCGGGAAATAGGTGTCAGCACCAAACCATTCACGCCAGAGAGTTTGAATCGGGCCACTGTAGGAAAGCAGGCCCAGGGCCACAAACGCGATCACGTAACTTGGCACCGCCAGTGGCAGCATCAAGGCCCAATCCATCCAGCGACGGCCCGGGAATTCACACATTGCCGTTAACCAGCCGAGACTGACACCCAAAATCAGGACCCAAGTGCCCACACCGCCCACCAAAATCAAGGTATTGCCAAGCAGGCGAGCTAACTGTGTTTCGATCAGGTGCTGCCAAATCGCCGTTTCAGCAGTTCCCCAGCTCAGTAGAATGACAGTGACAGGCAACATTACCAGCGCTGCCATCAGCAGCACCGGCAATCGCCAAAATATCTTATCGATAGTCGGCACGATCCATCAAACGAACAGCGGCGGCCTGAAGCCGGCCCGCCACTTCAACATTAATATCGTCGGCTTTAAATTCGCCCCATGCCTGAACAGTGGCTGAAGGTTTTATCAAGGGGTTGGCAGGATATTCCTGATTCAACTCCGCCAGTTGGCCCTGGGCCTCAGGCCCGGATAACCACTCAAGCAGCTCTTGCGCAGCCTGGGCTTGTTTTGCATGTTTGGTGACACCGGCGCCGGAGATATTAATATGCACTCCCCGGTCGTTTTGATTAGGCCAGAACAGGGCCAGTTTCAAATTGGGATCAGCTTTTTTCATTCTTCCGAAGTAATAGGTGTTCGCGATACCCAGATCACATTGCCCGGCCTCAATGGCCTCCATCATGGTGGTGTCGCTTGAAAAGGGATCTGTTGAGAAATTGGCAACCCACCCGCTTACAACGGATTCAGCGTCTGCTTCACCCAAAGTGCTGATCATGGTTGCCACAAGGCTCTGGTTATACACTTTTTTGGATGTACGAAGGCACAGGCGCCCCAGCCATGCGGGGTCTGCCAGATTTTCATAGGTAGACAGCTCCGACGCCTGAACACGATCGGTAGCGTAAACAATGGTGCGAGCCCGAATCGACAAACCAAACCAATCGTTATTCGCACTGCGCAAATGCTCGGGGATATTGCTGTTCAGTGTCTGTGACGTCAGCGGACGCAACAAGTTTTGTTCCGTTGCCTGCCAGAGATTGCCCGCATCAACTGTCATGAGCACATCGGCAGGTGTATTGCTGCCCTCTGCAGCCAAGCGCGCTATCAAGGGACCGGCACTGTCTGTGATATAACGTATCTCAACGCCGGTTTTAGCCGTATATCGGTCAAACAAAGGTTTGACCAGATGCTCCTTTCGCGAGGAGTAAACCGTTACGGTGGGTTTAGCATCTTCACCGCTGGAAGGCGCCTGACCTTCGCAGGCGATAAGCGACAAAACAGAGACCAAAATCAGCAGAGAGCGGGCAATTCTGCCCAGTGGATTTCCAATCATGAGCCATAGCCCCAAAAATGTATAAAGAATGTGGCTCGAATGTAGTCATAGACGGCCGTAACCCTCTATCATTAGGTCCTACCCGGTGCTGCGGTGCGGACACGCCTTCCCAAAAAAAGTAGATGATAACCATTCCTATTTGTAAGCACAAGGATACTCAATAATGAAAGCCCTGATAAAAGGTATTATCAGCTTGCTGGTCGCGGGCCTGTTGCTGTTCACCATCGCCATCGTTGGCATCCTGGTGTTCGTAGACCCAAATGACTACAGACCCGAACTGGAAATTCTGGCCGCAGAGCAAGGTATACATCTGGAGATGGAAGGAAATATTGGCTGGCAGTTTTTCCCCAGCCTCAGCCTGAATATCAACCAGGTGGCCGTTGCGAATAGTTCTGCCCCCGAGAAGCCCATTGCCAGCATTGGTTCGCTGACAGCCTCTGTAAGGGTATTGCCGCTGTTAAAAAGACAGATTCAAATTGCCGCCATTCGTTTGAACGACGCTGAAGTGATGCTCGAAATCAATGACACCGGAAGAGGGAATTGGGAAGACTTGATCGACGGCCTTGCCAACGCACCCGATGACCATTCGGCAAACAACAAACAAACACTCCCGCAGCAACACGAGGCAGAGCCTCAAGAGTCATCTTCAAACTTGAAGCTCGACCTCAAAGCACTGGACATTAGCCGAGCCAAACTGGTTTACACCGATGCCCAGGCAAAACAAACCTTCAGCGTAGAAAACCTGAACCTCTCTAGCAAAAGGCTGAACCTCGCCAATAGGCCGTTCCCTTTATCTCTCGAGCTCGACCTGAAAAGTTCTGAATTGGCAGAGGCCATGAACATTTCCTGGAGCGGAGAATTCACAATCAACGCAGCCGCCGATCAATTGAAACTAAGCAACGGCCTGCTCTCTATTAAAAGCGCAGGGCCCGCTAATGCACAAATGGTCGTAGATCTGAATGCAAGTGCTAGCCGCCAGGGAGCTTGGCAATATCACGCTGGCTTTGAATTGCAAAAACTTAACATTAAGCAGTGGCTCACCGCACTCAACATCGACACACCTGAAACAGCAAACCCTTCTGCACTTAAGCAGTTTTCTCTCAAGGGTCAATTAAATGGTGGAGCCATCAGTGCAACATTAGAACCTTTATCGATTGCTCTGGACAACACAACCTTCACTGGGAATGCCAGGTTTAAAGACTTGAACACCGGCGCATTTTCTCTTCAACTTGAAGGAGATAAAATCCGGCTCGATGATTACCTTCCCCCAGAGACGGCTGAGGCGGCCGAGACGACTAACACAGACAAAACAAGCACACCGGAAACAAACAAGATTGCACAAACTCCAACGGGGAATAGCGAACCACTACTACCACTTGATAGTTTGAAAGCTCTCAATTTTGACGCCACGGTGCAACTGCAAAACCTTGAAGTCATGGACCTAACGCTAAGCAGCATTAATCTGAAAGCCAAAGCAAAGCAGGGGCTGATAACACTGGAAACTCTGCACGCTGATTTTTACGAGGGTGACATTGATATTCAGGCTCAACTGAATGCTCAAGGAAAAACGGCCAAAATCAATCAAACACTAGACATCAAGTCGGTACAGATTGAAAAGCTGCTCGCCGCACTCTCGCCTCCTGGGAACGAAAAAAAATCCTCAACAACATTTTCCGGCTCTATCAATGCTCAATTAACAGCAGAAACACAGGGCAACACCACAGAGGAATTCACCAAGGCCTTGCTGGCTGACCTAAGCCTAAACACAAAGGAGCTAAAACTAAGCCCTCTGAATCTGGAGCAATCTTTCTGTGAAGCAGCGAGCCTGCTCAGCCGTGACAGTCAAACCTCCACGTCGGCAAATGGTACTACGGAGCCAACACAATGGCCTGCCTTTACCCAACTACAGGACCTCAATGGCTCACTGACCATTCGCGATCAACGCCTCGCCATTAACACGCTGACCGCCGGTCTTGAAAATTTATTATTGAGCACTGAGGGCTTTGTTGATTTAAAGAAAAACCGATACCAGCTGACACTACCGATGACACTTCAGGGGGAAAGCAGCAGCGACGATGGCTGCAGAATTAAAAACAAATTTGTTCGAAACAGGGAACTGTCGTTTATGAAATGCGAAGGTCCATTTCAACCCCTGAATGCTAAAAAAGATTGTGGTTTAGACGAAAAGGCTATGAGTGAACTGTTGACACAGTACGCCAAATACAAAGGTAAAGAAAAGATTGCCGGCCAAAAAGACAAACTGATTAACAAAGCCAAAGAGAAATTCGGTGAAGACGCCGGCAGACTATTAGACAGTTTATTTAAGCGATAACCAGAGATTTCTATCCAACAATGAAGACAAGTTATTTTTCCCGAAGTTTGCTGGCCTGGTTTGATCAACATGGCCGCAAAGATTTGCCCTGGCAAAAGAACATTAACGCCTATCGAGTATGGGTATCGGAAATCATGTTGCAACAAACTCAAGTTGCCACGGTTATTCCCTATTTTGAAAAATTCATTAAGCGGTTCCCCGATGTGCGTGCACTCGCCAGCGCACCCATCGACGATGTATTACATTTATGGACGGGTCTAGGTTACTACGCTCGTGCCCGCAATTTGCACAAGTGCGCGCAAGTGATTGTTACTGAATACGATGACGAATTCCCTGCAGATGTGGATGCACTATGCGAACTGTCTGGAATTGGTCGCTCGACGGCGGGGGCGATTTGCAGTATCGCCTTCAAGCAGTCTACTGCCATCCTGGACGGCAATGTAAAACGAGTGCTCGCTCGATATCATCGGGTGAGCGGATGGCCTGGTAAAGGCGATGTACAAAAAGAGCTATGGCTGTACGCAGAACGCTATACTCCAAAGAAACGGTGCAATGACTACACTCAGGCGATCATGGATCTTGGTGCCACTCTGTGTACCCGCAGCCGGCCCAACTGCGCGGCTTGCCCCCTAAAGAGCAGTTGCGAAGCATTTGCCGAGGGAAAGCCCACCGAGTACCCCGGGAAAAAACCCAAAAAAACCTTGCCGGTGAAGGCGACCCAATTTCTTATGATCCGCAACCCGGTTGGCGATATTCTATTGCAACAACGACCTTCCACCGGTATCTGGGGCGGATTGTGGAGCTTTCCTGAACTCGCCACGGACGAGTGCCCAGAAACACATTGTGAACAGCACTTTGCACCGGCACATACCATTGAGCGCTGGGACACTCATCGCCATACTTTTAGTCACTTTCACCTGGATATATCACCGGTGATTTTACAACTGGGGAAAGGCTACGAACGTGTAGGAGAGGAGGGCAAGCAATGGATAAACCTCAGACAACCAGGCGCTCTGGGCCTGGCGGCTCCAGTGAAAAAACTACTTCTGGCGCTGTCAGAACAAGACCCACTTGCCTGAGCCTGAGGGCTTGGGGAGTGAGGCCACCTTGGCACCCGAGTCAGCATTCTGGTATAAAACACACCGGTAGCCTAGGCAACGCGCACTAGACATCTGCCAATACACTTATTAGAGGTAAACCATTCATGGCCCGCACCGTTTTTTGTAAAAAGTACCAACAGGAATTGGAAGGACTTGATGCGCCTCCCTATCCCGGCCCCAAAGGACAGGACATTTTCGACAATGTCTCTAAGCGTGCCTGGCAAGAGTGGATGAGTCACCAAACCATGCTGATTAATGAAAAACGCTTAAATATGATGGATTTGACCGCTCGTACCTACCTCGGCGAGCAGATGAAGAAGTTCCTGTCCGGGGAAGAATATGACCAAGCCGACGGCTATGTAGCCCCCAAGGAATAGCTCCTCTGCCCTGAAATGCTGAATTTTACTAGAAATTCAATTTTGCGCCCTAGAGGGGCTTGACCCCTCAGGCCTAAACAGGTTTAATACGCGCCTCTCGCAGCAGCGACTGCTTAGAGAAGCCCGGATAGCTCAGTCGGTAGAGCAGAGGATTGAAAATCCTCGTGTCGGCAGTTCGATTCTGTCTCCGGGCACCA
>CAJWCA010000157.1 GCA_913020395.1 uncultured Cellvibrionales bacterium
CAGATTCTGTTGATTTGGTGATTTCAAACTGTGTATTAAATCTGGTTGCACAAAAAGATCGGGAGCAATTGATTGCAGAAATATTCCGGGTATTAAAACCGGGAGGCAGGGTTGCCATCTCAGATATTGTTTGTGATGAGTGGGTGCCGGAGCACTTACAAAATGATCCCACCTTATGGAGTGGTTGTATCTCTGGGGCGTTCCATGAAAAAGGTTTTCTCGATGCCTTTGTCGACGCGGGATTTTCCGCGGCTTGTTACGATAAATGGGACAGTGAGCCTTGGCAAACTGTCGAGGGAATTGAGTTTCGTTCGGTCACATTGATGGCGGTGAAACCAGAGCAAACCCCGGCTCTGGATCGGGGGCAGGCGCTAATGTATAAAGGACCTTTTTCCAGTGTTCACGATGATCAAGGGAATGTATATCCCAGGGGAGAGCGCATGGCCGTTTCAAAACAAAATTATGCCCTGATGATGAACGATGTTTATGCCGGTAGTTTTATTGGCATGGAACCTGTCGAAGACACTGGCGAGGGTGACAAACAAAAAGGAACGGGCCAGCGCTGCTGTTAGTCTGTTAAGACATTGCCTGACTGGCCGTTTTTAGAAAGCCCAGTTTCTCAAAGGCAGAGCGCAAGTCATTCATTGTGACTGGCTTGCACAAATAGTGATTCATTCCCACCGCATAAACGGCTTCGCGATGCTCCTGCATGGCGTGAGCCGTTAGCGCAATGATGGCGGTTGCCGGCATGCCACTTTCTTTTTCATAGAGTCTAATGTTACGGGTGGCATCAAAACCATCCATCTCTGGCATTTCGCAATCCATCAAAATCATATCGTAGGGTTTGGATGTTGTTTTAACCATGTTCAAGGCTTCAAGTCCGTTTTCCGCCATCGTTGGAATGATATCGAATTTCCCTAGCAGTCCTTTAATCACCATACGGTTAACCGCATTGTCTTCGGCTACCAGTACGCGCAGATTTTTAAATGCCGTCACGTAAAGTATAGGTTCGTCTTTCTGTATACTTTCGACATTTACTTTGGCGCCCAACAAAGCGGCCAATTCCATTTTAAGTTTTTTAGGGGAGACCGGTTTGCGTAGTGCGACGTGGATTTTGTGTGTCTCGAGCACATCTTTATGTAGAGGTATGTCTGCGGAAGTCAACATAAACAAGGGCAGTGACTTACCCTGGGGTAACTGCCGAATATCTCCAGCCAGAGTCAATCCGTCGGTGTCGGGCAGTTGATAGTCCAGCGAGACAAAATCAAACGGTTTTTTCTCGGCATCTGATTGTGATAAAGCTTTTAAGGCTTCTTTGCCAGAGCTGGCAACAATGGTATCCACACCCCAACTATTACAATGGTGGCTGACTATTTCGCTAAGTGCGGCATTGTCTTCCACAATCAACAAGCGACGGCCTGCGATGGTTGTACTAACGTCTTTACTGTTGGCAATATTGGCAACCTGATAGTCTTCCTGCAAATCAAAACGTGCAGTGAACCAGAAAGTAGATCCTCTGCCCTCGGCACTTTCCATGCCGATAGTGCCGCCCATCATTTCGGCCAGGCGTTTACAAATGGCCAGACCCAGGCCCGTGCCGCCATATTTTCGGGTAGTGGAATTGTCGGCCTGGCTAAACGATTCAAACAAAGCGCTTTGCGCTTCTGCGGCAATGCCAATGCCGCTATCTCTGACTGAAAACCGGATCAGGGGTTTGTCTATTGGAGAGTCTGGCTCTCTGCGAGCCTCCAAAATAACATAACCGTCTTGTGTGAACTTAAACGCGTTGCCCAATAAATTAATGAGTATTTGCCGCAGGCGAGTGGAGTCACCTTTTAGCATCAGTGGTGTGGTCGGGCTGACGCTGCCAAATACTTCAATGTGTCGTTTGTTTGCAGCAGCACCAAATAGCTGAGTACAGTCTTCAATCAAATCATCGAGATTGAAGGTTGACGACTCGAGGTCCATTTTACCCGCTTCAATTTTGGAGTAGTCGAGAATGTCGTTAATAATATCCAACAGCGTTTCGCCAGAGCGGTGAATGACATCGAGATAGTGCTGCTGGTTGTCGCTCAAATCTGTATCGCGCAATAGCTCCACCATGCCGATAACACCGTTCATGGGGGTGCGAATTTCGTGAGACATAGTCGCCAGGAACTGGCTCTTGGCCCGGTTGGCATCCTGGGCTGCGGCGGTTTGTCTGCGGGATTCCAGCTTCTCTTCTTTTTCTGCCAGCAGTGCCAGCTCAATGGCATGGCGTTGCTCGATATCGTCAAGTAGGGTTTCCCGCATCTGATTCACAGCGTCGACAACATTGTCTAATTCATCGGGCTGCGTTTCAGTTTTATCTCGGCTCAGGCTCAGCGGTGTGGTTAATTTATCCAAACTGAGTTGACGGGCGTAGCGTGCGATGGCCTCCATGTGCCGGGTGAGTAAGGATCGAACTAACCAGAGGATGAACAGGGAAACCAGTAAGGTTTTGGTGAACTGCAATGCACCGATGAAAACGGCGCGGTCATAGAGTTTGCTATAAACACTTTCGAGGCTGGCGGTAATAATGAGCTGGCCGAGCACCTGTTCTTTAGTATTGTCGTCTTTATAAATCAGGTCATAGGGTTTATCAAAGGTCTTCAGGTTGGTTCGTTCCAACTGAGCCTGATATTCGTCTGGTCTTACCGCGCTCATTTCTTGCTGAACGTTATTCCAGTCTTTCCAGTTCACTTTAACCTGAACAACATCCTCAATTTTCCAGACACTGTCGATTTGAACTTTTAACTGCTCCTCGTCAAACCCCCACAAGCTTTTGGTGATGCTGTCGATGGTGCTGACTTTAACCTGATCCAGGCGTTTATCCAGTTCGTCGATGTCATCCACATAGTTGCTGTACAGCTGAGCCAATATCGCCACCAGCGCCATCAGAGAGCTGCTCAGGATGATCAGCCCCAGTAGCTTGGTCGCTATCGGGTTTTCCTTGCTGTAATTTGTCAGGTTAAACATGCAGGCAGATTAGTCCTTAAAGGTAATGACTATTGCCTGACGCAGAAGTGTCGAATTCGGCGCCACAATAGACCCAAGTGTTCCAGTCGTCGGCAGGGCTTGCAGCTCTCAGCCTACGGGCGGTGCATACACAATCTTCCATAGTATCTGTTGATAATAGCCGCGCTTGGCGCAAGATGGCAACTTTCCACACTTTATCAATCAGCCTTTAATCCAAAAACCCCTCTAATACCGTGTTGAGGAAACGAAGGCCCAGCGCACTGGCCTGAATTCTGTCGGTGGTGGGTACGATTAAGCCCTTGTCTTTTAAGCGCTGCCATTGAGGGTCGATACTGCCGAGAGCTAAACCTGTACGTGCAGATAGGAGCTCGCTAGTAACACCTTGATTCAATCGCAGGGCATTCATCAGAAACTCCAGCTTTCTCTTATTATCTGGCACGGCTTCCTCTGCGGCGACAAAGTTACCCTCCCCGGATAATGCGGCCATGTAGTGTGCGGGCATTCGAGTCTTTCGTCGGCGGCTCAGCGACTGTGAGTGCAAACGAGTTATTTTGCCGTGAGCGCCGGCCCCAACGCCGATATAGTCCCCAAATTGCCAATAATTCAGGTTGTGACGGGATTGTTGCCCCGACTGGCTGTAGGCGGAGACTTCGTACTGTTTATAGGCTGCGCCTTCCAGTAATTGTTGGCCTGCATCCTGTATATCCACCAGTATGTCTTCTTCGGGTAAAGCGGGAGGGCGGGAGAAAAACTCGGTATTTTGCTCGATGGTCAATTGATACCAGGATAGATGGTTGGGGGCGAATGCCAGAGCTTGCTTCAAATCCGCCATCGCCGCATCGAGACTCTGTTCGGGTAGACCGTGCATCAAGTCGAGGTTAATGTTATCAAAACCGGCTCTTCGGGCCTTGTCAGCGGCATGCAAGGCTTCGCTACGACCGTGAATTCTGCCCAGCCTTTGCAATTGGGTATCTTGAAAGCTCTGAATACCAATGGAAAGCCTATTAACGCCTGCGAGTGCATAACCCTTAAATCGTTCTTGCTCAAACGTGCCCGGATTGGCTTCCAGAGTGATTTCAATATCGTGTTCAAAACCAAAGGTCTTCTCGGCGTGTTCAAGGATCTGTCCGATGCCGGCATCGCTAAACAGGCTGGGAGTGCCTCCGCCAATGAAAATGGAGCTTAGCTTTCGTCCCTGCCCATCCTGTTGCTCCTCATTCATGTCGGCTGCCAGAGCGGCAATGTAGTTTTTCTCTGGTATGTCGGCCGGGCTTTCGTGGGAGTTGAAATCACAGTAGGGGCATTTGCGTACACACCACGGAATGTGCACGTACAGGCCAAGAGGGGGAAGGGTCGTTATGTTCATCAACGGGACTTTAACGCCTTGAGTAACAAGGCCATGGCTTGACCCCGGTGACTGATTTGGCTTTTGTCCTGCTTTGACAGTTCAGCCGCAGCACAGGCTTTCTCTGGCACATAAAACAGTGGGTCATAGCCAAACCCACCCTCACCCCTGGCCTCCCGCAGTATACTGCCGTGCCATTGTCCATGGCATATCAAAGGGGTAGGGTCTTCGGCGTGTTGCATGAAGACCAGGCAGCAGATGAATCGGGCGCCCCTGTTCTCCTCGGGAACCCGATCAAGTGCAGAAAGCAATTTTTGGTTATTGGCAGCATCGCTATTGACCCCACCATTTTCCTCCCTTGCATAACGAGCAGAGTAAATTCCAGGGGCTCCTTTCAGTGCATCGACCGCGAGCCCGGAATCATCCGCAATCGCGGGCAAGCCGGTGTGCAAGCAGGCAAATCGTGCTTTGATAATGGCATTCTCAACGAAGCTGAGGCCCGTTTCTTCAACCTCGGGAGTATCAAAATGAGATTGAGGCACAACGTCCATGCCAAAAGTAGACAGTAGCGTTTGAAATTCCTTGAGCTTGCCCGGGTTGCCGCTGGCAAGCACAAGTTGATGGGAAGGTGACATGGTGTGTTCCGGGGTCTTGGTTTCAGGCAATTGTGAAATTAACGTCAGTGGTGAATTTAACGTAAGTTGCGAATTTAACGTCTGTTGCGCCTATTTATCGACATACAGTGTTTTTGTGAACCGTAGTGACAGGGGCTTTTTATTGGGGTCAGGTTTAACCGAGATGTCGAAGTTTAATACCTCTTCATTGCTAAAACGAGTGCTCGCAATGTAATACACCGCGTCCTGCTCCCGTATTTCAGTAAACTTGAGTGTTCGTTGTTGTTGCATCAGGTTAGCGACTTCGCCTTTAACAACGGCAGGTAAACCGTGGGTATCGCCGCTGCTTGATGTTTCAACCACTGCGATATTAATAATAGCCCGATCTTTACCGCGAGTAATGTTATAGGTTTGGGCAATGGCAGGTGTGATAAAGCTGCTGTTAAAGACACTGAAATAGACCTTGTATTTGCCGAATACCTCAAAGGGTTTGTCAGCGGCAACGCTTACCGAGGTACAAACTAATAAAGCGATACCCATTAACCACTTAGCCATGTTTTCTCTCCTTTTTTACGTGCAAGTCAATTATAGGTGTTAGTTGCGATTTATGCGCCTTGGCGTGTTAAATGGTAAAGGGCAGTCTCGCCAAACAGGTTGGGTTTCATGTCCTTAAATACACTCAGTGCTCCATCGGCCACCACTTGGCGGTTAAGGATATTGATATTTTTTTCCCGGCACAGCACTTCAAAATCCTTGAATGTGCAAAAGTGAATGTTGGGCGTGTCGTACCACTCGTAGGGCAGCAGGTCTGACACAGGCATTCTGCCATTGAGTGCCAAGTGCCAGCGGGCTTTCCAGTGACCAAAGTTGGGAAAGGTGACGATGCACTCTTTGCCAACGCGCAACATCTCCTCAAGTACCAGGTGGGGAAAACGCATGGCTTGCAGTGCCTGGGTCATTATGACCGTGTCAAAGCTCTTGTCTGAAAAATTATCAAGGCCCTTGTCCAAATCCTGTTCAATCACATTAACTCGCTTGGCGATGCAGGCGGTTATTTGATCGGCTCCAATCTCCAGTCCATAACCTTCAACATTTTTGCGGTCACGCAACGTGGCCAGCAGAGTGCCATCGCCGCACCCGAGATCCAACGCTCGGCTGTCGGGCTGAATCCAATCCTGGATAATGGACAAATCATTGCGCATGTTCATTGCCTTTCCTCGCCGGGGTCAATCGTATTCATGTGTTGTCGAAACACATTTTCGTAACGTTCATTGGGTAGCAAAAAAGCATCGTGACCGTAGTTGGATTCAATCTCGGCATAACTTACCGGCTGATTGGCATCCATCAGAGCGTCGACGATTTCTCTGGAGCGGTCTGGGGAAAAACGCCAATCGGTGGTAAATGAAATCACCATAAATCGGCACTTCGCCGTGCTAAAGGCTTCAATGGCATCGTCATGGTATTCTCGAGCCAAGTCGAAGTAGTCCAGAGCCTTGGTCATTAATATGTAGGTATTGGCATCAAATTTATTCGAAAAAACATCACCCTGGTAACGAAGATAACTCTCCACCTGGAACTCAACAGACTCATCGGTACCTTGTTTAAAGGTGCCCGCTTTCAACTCCCTGCCAAACTTTTTGCCCATCGCGTCGTCGGACAGGTAGGTGATGTGGCCAATCATTCGCGCAACTGCCAGGCCGCTTTTGGGGTAAGTGTCTCGAGCAAGGTAGTCACCCTCACAAAACTACGGGTCAGACAATATGGCCTGGCGAGCGGTTTCGTTGAAGGCAATGTTCTGCGCCGTTAATTTCATTGCTGATGCGATCACCACGCAACTGCGTAGTCGATCCGGATATTCTAGCGCCCAGCGCATGGCCTGCATTCCGCCCAGACTGCCGCCAATAATAGAAGCCCATTGCTGGATGCCTAATTTATCGGCCAGCCGTGCCTGAGAGTGCACCCAGTCGCGAACACGCAATTTAGGAAAGTCTGCGCCCCAGGCCTTTCCGGTTTCAGGATTGATAGAGGTGGGGCCTGTTGAGCCGTTGCAGCCGCCGAGGTTGTTGAGGCTGACTACAAAAAAGCGCTGGGTATCGATGGGTTTCCCAGGGCCAATGTAGGCGTCCCACCAGCCGGGTTTCTTGTCTTCTTCGCTGTGGAAGCCTGCCGCATGGTGATCGCCCGAAAGAGCGTGGCAAATTAATACCGCATTGCTTCGGTCTTGATTCAGCGTGCCGTAGGTTTCCACTAGCAGGTCATAGCTGTCTAACACACGCCCCGATGCCAGAGGCAAAGGTTCGTCGAAGTGAAACAGCTCGGGTGTCACAATGCCAACAGAGTCGGCGTTTAAAGTATCGGGCATGATAATGTCCAGACGTGGGCGTTTTGCTTAATAAAAACCGGGCACAATGCCTCTCGGTAAGCCGGCGTTCACGGCAACAGATGTTATGAGCATGTCGCAGACTCTCAGCACCATAAAAACTAGAATGGGCGACAAATCAAGTCCACCCATGGGCGGAATAATTTTGCGAAAAGGCGCGCTGATTGGTTCTAACATCTGGCGCAGCAGCATGAGCGCAGGGTGATGGCTTTGGGGGGCGACAAAGCTGAAAATGATCATAATGATCATGCCCCAAAAAAATAAGCTGATGCACAGCGATACAATGCCAATGAATCCCCAAACGATGGCGTTCAAGGGGTTTACGAATGAGCCTAACATCAAGGCTGCCAGATTGATGATGGCAAACTGAACAATCATCGCTAGCACGATAGAGGCGATGTCTAAGCCAAATACACCGGGCACAACTTTCCGCAGCGGCTTAAGCGCAGGGTTTGTTGCTTTGACAATAAACTGTGAAATAGGATTGTAAAAATCGGCTTTGGCTAATTGAAACAAAAACCTCAAGACAATAATCGTGAGGTAAATAGAGCCGAGTGTTTGCAGAATATAAATGCCTATTTCAGACATGACGTTCATAACTATCTCTCCGTAAAATAAAGCCGGTCTCAGTCATCTGAGCCGCTGAGTTCTGTAGCCATTTCTCTGGCTCTGTCGGCACACCGGGTCATGGCGGTGGCAACCATTTGACTTAAACCTTGATGTTCAAACGACAACACGGCTTGTTCTGTAGTGCCTCCCGGAGACATCACTCGCCGCTTTAGTTCTCCGACATCTACATCGCTCTGCTGTGCCAGTGAGGCGGCACCGAGTGCTGTTTGCAGGGTCAGCGCTCGCGCGGTATCAGGTGATAACCCCTGGGATATGCCAGCATTAATCATTGCCTCCATAAACATAAAGTAATAGGCAGGCCCAGACCCTGATACGGCGATAACCGCGTCGATCAGCGCTTCGTCATCCAGCCACTCCACAATGCCAACGGCGGACAGGATGCCACCGGCTTGTTGTTTTTGGGCGGCACTGGTGCAAGCGTTTGCATACAGACCACAGGCCCCGAGTTGTACCAGCGAAGGTGTGTTAGGCATACAGCGAACGATGGCATGTTCTGCTCCGACCCATTTCTCCAAGCTCTCCATGGGAATACCCGCTGCGACGGAAATAATCAGCGGCTTGTGTTCGAGGTGCGGTCTTAAGGGTTCCACCACACTTTGTAAGACTTGCGGCTTGACCCCAATCACCAGAATATCTGCAGCGCAGGCCTCGTTGTTGTCGATGCTGGTTTTCACACCAAACTTCTCGCTTAATACATCCAGCTTCGACTGGGTTCTCCCGGTGGCGGTAATGGAATGCGCAGGATACCCACGTTTTACCATTCCGCCAATAATGGCGCCAGACATGTTGCCGGCGCCGATAAATGCGATGGAGTTGTTCACTGCGCTGTATCCTTTATTCTGAGGTGTCACTTATTTCTTTGTTTTTTACTCGCGGGCACCAAAAATATCGGTGCCAATTCTGACCATTGTTGAGCCGGCTTTAATCGCCGACTCAAGATCTGCAGACATGCCCATGGAAAGAGTGTCGAGTGTTTGATCGGGAAGGCGCTGTTTTAGATCTTCAAGTGCATCAAACAATTTTCTAAAAGCCCGTTCCTGCTCTTCTGTACACTCCCTTTTGGCCGGTATGGCCATTAAACCCCGGAGTTTGATATGAGGTAAGCTGGCAATTTCCGCCGCCGCATCGGCAACTTCATCAAGACTCACGCCTGATTTACTGGCCTCCTGATCGAGGTTGACCTGCAGGCAAATATTTAATGGAGCTTGGGACTTGGGGCGTTGATCAGACAAACGCCTGGCAATCTTAACCCGATCAACACTGTGAACCCAGTCAAAATTTTCGGCAATAGCCCGGGTTTTGTTCGATTGGATCGGACCAATGAAGTGCCATTCTATGGATAAATCGTTAAGCTCTACTTGCTTCTCGAGGGCTTCTTGGAGATAGTTTTCACCAAAGCGGCGAAGGCCACAGGCGTAGGCCTGTCGCAGACAGCCTGCAGGGCGTGTTTTACTGACAGCCAGTAGCTTAATTTTTGTACTGTCTCTGCCGGCGGCGTGTGCGGCAGCCTGCAGACGAGCTTCTACCGAGCTCAGGTTGTTTTCAATACTCTTGCGCATATACTTAGGTGGAGTTTCAAGGCCAGTAATTTAAAGGTCAGTCAATTAAAGGTCAGCAATTTAATGGGTTAGGTCGACATTGTGCCGTAACTCACCCTATAAGGATAACGAATAAGGCAGCTTTATGGATATTACCGAACTCTTGGCGTTCAGTGCAAAACAAGGGGCATCAGATTTACACCTGTCAGCGGGGCTGCCCCCAATGATTCGAGTGGATGGCGATGTGCGGCGGATTAATTTGCCACCCATGGAGCACAAGCAGGTGCATGCTTTGATCTATGAGATCATGAACGACAAGCAGCGTAAGGACTTTGAGGAGTTTTTAGAAACTGACTTTTCTTTTGAAGTCCCCGGTGTTGCCCGTTTCCGTGTTAACGCATTCAACCATAACAGAGGTGCTGGTGGTGTATTTAGGACGATTCCTTCAAAAGTTTTGAGTATGGAAGACCTCGGCATGGGACAGGTGTTCAAGGATATTTCCGAAACACCTCGGGGATTGATTACTGTCACCGGACCTACAGGTTCAGGTAAGAGTACAACCTTAGCGGCGATGATGGACTACATTAAT
>CAJWCA010000158.1 GCA_913020395.1 uncultured Cellvibrionales bacterium
CCTTGGAAAACATGGCCAGCATAAAGAAAACGGGAACGGGCAGGAACCGCCACCACGCGGACTTGCCGGCAATCATGGCCAAGCGCCAGTAGAGGTAACTAATACTGGAAAGCAACATAAAGAAGGTAGAGAGCATCGCCATCCGCTGCACCACGTAAAGCACGGTGCTCACCAGCAGCGGGTGAAGCAGCCAGATGGCGCCTAATAGCACAGCAAGAAGACGGTACCCGGGTACCTGCAGGAAGCGGAACAACAGCCAGAACAGCCACATTAGCAGCCCGCCGTTACAGGCGTGAAGGATAATATTCACCTGCTTGGAACCCACGGTACCTTCATCAAGATACCGCTTTTCCAGCACAAAACTTGCCATGGAGACTGACCGCCCCAACAGGCCAGATTATCCACGTTACTCCCCAGTTCATTGTCCAGAAACTCCACCCGAGATAGATCGCCACCAATAATGGCCAGTAAACGGGCGCCAGTTTCTCTGCGTGTCTTGTGCTCCGGCTTTTACCTGCATCGAGGTCACCCTCCTTCAAAATGTAATTGTAGGCCTCAAATTTTGTCGACGCGGGTATTATGATGTATATGCCTATGGCAACCATGAAAAACAGCATAACTAACATCATCAAAGTTGCATCGGGCTTGCCTGATAATATGGCTACCAGTAGAAGGGGCATTACGCTGAAAATGAACAGGGAAATACCGAGTGACAGGCGTTTGTGATAGGTGCCTGTGAAATTTTGCAGTTTCTCATTGATGACGCCATGTACGCCAAAGGACAATTCAAATGGATTGTCTCCGGTTAACGGTGAATCAATGACAGATTGATGGGTTTTAATGAAAAAGCTGACACCAATAGATATCATCACCAATAAACCCACAATTCCAAAGGCGACTGCCTTATCGCCAGTCAGGTTTAATTGGCCTGTTTCTGCCAATGCCAGTAGAAAAAACAAAGGCACCGCTGAGCAGACACATAGAGCAACCCCTTTGGCGATTGATCCGGCGGCAGCCATCTTAATGTCGACATAAGCCAGTGCCTGTTCCAGGCTGACTTGCGTGAGCCCCGGTTCTTTGTTTTCACTGAGATAGTCCGCGGAGTCTATATCGTCTTTTAGGAGAAAATCCGTTGAAACGTCAAAAATACCTGCCAGCTTAATGATCTTGTTCAAGTCTGGAATGCTGTTAGTGCTCTCCCATTTGGAGACTGACTGCCTTGAAACACCCACCTTTTCGGCCAATTCTTCCTGTGACCAGCCCAGCTGTTTTCTTAATCTGATTATTTTGTCTGCTAAAATCATTCTCTTTATTCCTTCGCTTTAAATTGAAATAAAGCTTATAAAATCAGATAGTTGCAGGCTAGCAACTCCACTTGTTAATCTGTCAACCAGGGGTTGCGTTGTGGTTTTTTGTTGTCACATCAACGTGTCGCTGGCAATTTTCTTGCTGTTGGCCGGCAAACTAATCATGGAGCCATCTTCGCCCAGAGTGACGGGTCCATCAAAGGTGTCACTCACACCTTTTAAATACAGAGACTCCATGCCCGGCGCCACTAGAGCCGGAACAATATGGTAATACATCAGATGTCCAACCCTGGCATCTCGCGCGGTTTCTGCCACCTCCACCGGCGAGGCATGGTAGTCGGTGATGTCGAAAAATATCTTTTCTAGAATCGCGACATCATTTTTCTTGGATGCGGCTTCCATAATACCCACCATTTCGCGACTCAACGCCTCATGAACCAAGAGGTCTGCGCCTTCGGAAAACCTTTCCAGGTTGGCAGATTTGGCGGTATCGCCACTGATCACCACCGAACGGTCTTTGTAGTCTAAGCGGTAACCCACAGCCGGATTGACGGGTTCGTGATCTACGGCGAATGCGCTAACGGCTAAGCCGTCTTTTTCATACACAGTCAGTAATTGGCCTTCCGCAGGAGCGGTAAATGAGTGAGCGGTCATGCCTTTGCCAGACAGGGGGGCAACCAGGTCAGAATGGTGGGCATGTCGATATTGGGCATCGGCACCATAACTCAGGTTAAAACCTTTAACGACGTTTTCTACACCCTGGGGTCCATAAACGGGCAGGGGTGCTGTATTGGCAGCATTCACCCAGCGCATCATGGCCATCTCGCCCAAACCATCGATGTGATCTGAGTGGTAGTGGGTAAGGAATTGCGCCTGTATTTCCCCAAGCGGGAATTGCATGGCCGCCAGATTTCGGGCGCCACCGCTACCGGCATCAATGGTTATCAGTGTTTCTCCGGCTATCACCGCCACGCAGGGCCCCGAGCGTTTAGGGTCAGGCATGGGGCCGCCGGCGCCACACAGAATAATGTGCAGGCCGTCTTCCAGCTCATTGGTCATGCTCTGACCTATACGCGCTTCGGCTGCTTTTTCAATGATGACACCGCCCATATCGGAAGGGCTGCAGCCTTGTAGTAGGAGGGAAAGTCCTAAACCTGAGAGCATGGCTAGAGAGCTCTTCAGGTGCGATACCTTACTTTGAAGGTTGGAGTCTTGAGGATCATGAGACAATGTTGGTTATTCCTGCGACGTTGATGGAGGGTACACCCGAAGATAATCCTGTTGGGGCGTTGATTTGTCAATATATCGCAGGTTCGAATCCGGCCGATTGTAGGGCCACTATCTCAATTTTTTTGTGATTACCCTGATCAATCTCCGCCGCAAACCCCAAACCGTAACAATCAATGCAGTGACAATAGCCCCGACGACCACATTTTTTACCATCTTAGGAATCTGATTCTTCAGCAGATAAATATCGGGTTTGCCACTCTCCCAAACCGTCCATTGGGTGGCGAGATTAGCGGCCATAAAGTGATTACCGGTGGACAGAACAATCAAGCCATTGCCTGTGTCGGGGTTGACTCTTGCCGTAGTGTTCAGCGTGGGTGACTTCCCGCCGTGTCCAATAATAAATCCGTTTTCTCCATTCTCTGCAAACAACATCGGGCCGGCCCCCCAAATATCAATGCCAAAAGTCTTGGCTTGGGGCAGCATCATGAGGTCTAAAGCGCCCCGGTCGAGAGGGAGCGCCCCTTTGCTATCCTTTAGTTTTACCTGTGCCGCTAAAAACTTCGATAAATCTTCAATGTTACTGTATAAACCCGTCGCTGCCAGAGAGGTGTATTGGGGATAGGTTCTATGTCCTCCTGCGCCGTCGTGATAGGCGGCGAGTGCCGGGTGATTGTTGTCGACATTGTAAGAGGTGTTGTTCATGCCCAATGGTGCAAACACTTCTGCGGCCATAAACGCCTGAAACGAAACCCCGCTCACCTCCTCAACAATAAGCTGCAGTAAATTGTAACTGCCCCCGGAATATTTAAAGGCTGTTCCAGGTTCAATGCCAACTTCCACCCGCCCGGAGACACCTTCGTCGGCGTCTAAAGCCTGGCTCAAATGTTCTGTCAGCGGTTGGATGGGTGTGCCTGGCGCAAAGCCATTGTGGCCTAAGCCGTCGGTCAGACCGGCGGTGTGACTCAACAGGCGCCGCACGGTAACTCCGTCATTGTTGTAGGGGCTTTCTGGTAGTTGCCAGCGAGTGAGGTAGTGAGAGACAGGGCGATCCAGTTCTAACTCATTGCGTTGTACAAGAATCATAACGCCGTATGCCGTTACCCACTTGCTGAGAGAAGAGAGGCCAAAGAGCGTTTTGGCGTTTATGTTTTCGCCTTTTGCACTGTAATGCTCAGCATGCACTTTGCCTTGATCCATTAACAGGAAGGCGTAGTTCCCCTTGTGCTCCTCTTGTAGTTTGGCTGTGGCTTGTGCCATAAATGAGGCTGTATCGTGCCTGGGAGCTATGGCGGAGAGGTGCCACCCTTGTTTAAGACTGATAACGCTGTATGTGCCCCACAGGGCAATCAGCACAAGTGCTGTCAGGGTGTGAAGTAAGAAAGTTCTCATGGTGTTCTCCTGGTCGTGTTCAATGCACAGCGAGTGCCTTGGATGTGGCCAATATAGGGTGACTTGGAGGGGAGTCGGTCATCCGATACACCAACTGCATTTGGCGTTCACGAACGACCTAGAAAGTCGGGCAAATTAGCTTAGAATGAGCTTACAAACTCCGGGAACCCGAGCTATGCCAACAAAGTGCTTTCATGTCGCAATATTGCTGACCCTAATGTTTCTGGGGGCGCAGGTCATAGGGGAGGAGGGCATGCCTGGGCCCCAGACCTTATCGGTCACAGACCTTAAAGTCATGGATCTAGAGAAAATCAGGCCGGGCGCCTGTGCTGACCCATTGACCGATGACCGTGACTGGGGGTGGATCAGGTTCTCAGATATCCCCCAAAACCGCAGCCTATGTTTACGCAAATGGTTTGACTTGCAGGATCAGCAAGCCCCGGCAAATCCCGCGTTGCTTATTGGCCTGTTGGCCTCAACTAATGTGTACTGGGATGGCCTTCTGTTACTCAACAATGGTTCACCCGGTCTGACGGCCAGTGAAGAGAGTGTCGGGCGAGTGCAGACGCTGAAACGGCTGCCGGTGGCCTCACTGAGGGCGGGTCGACATCTGCTTTCTATTGAGCTGTCTAGTTATCATGTGGGCGCAGAACTAGAAGGCATTGCCTACATCCTGGCCATTTTAGATGGCGGGAGTTTGCAGGAGACAATTCTGGGGATTTCAATCATTAGTGCTTTTCTCGCAGGCGCTTTGATTATTTTGGCAATCTTCTTCCAAATGTTATTCAGCCTCTATTACCGGGATCGATCTTTCCAAATTTTTGCGGCACTGTGTTTGTCGGCTACTTTGTTGCTGCTTGTTGAGCAGTGGAAGCTGTGGGTGTTTTATCCGTACGACTGGCATTTTACGCGGATTAACCTGATTTTGGGTTTAACTTTTTTAACCAGCTTTCTGCTGCCAGGGTTTTACCTCTATCACTATAGACGCCTGGCAGATGGCAATAATCATTTGTCCTTAAAGCTCTTTGGTCTGTTGGCCGCATTATTATTAAGTGCTTGGATACCCGAGGGTTTTGACCGGAAAAGCCTATTTCTGTTTGCCACCGCTATTGTCGCCAGTTTGATGCAGTGTGTATGGGCCTTGTATAAGCAGAGGTCAGGGGCTGTCATTAACGTGATTTTGTTGGTGCTGAGTCTCATTTGCTTGATTGAACTGCCGTTTGTTTTTACGGAATTTGGATTTGCCAGCATGTTGGCATTGCTGATGCCCGCCATGCTTAACAATCTGATTGGTGAGTTGCGCAGAAATCGGGATAAAGCTTTAACCGCTGAGCGATTGAAGAGCGAACTTTTGCGCCGGAATCTGCAACCCCATTTTTTGATGAACAGCTTAACGCACTTAATCGAACTGATAGAAGTATTGCCTGCACAGGCGGTTGAGTTTGTGGCCCAATTGGCCGATGAGTTCCGAATGTTGCTGCGGCTGTCCAATCAGAACGTGATTACCCTGGATGAAGAGTTAGCCCTGTGCCGAAGTCATTTGAAAATTATGTCTAGCCGCTATCAACAGACTTATTCGCTTGACGTTATTGGCAGCACGGCCTCTGTGGTAATTCCATCTGCAGTACTGCATAGTCAGATTGAAAACTGTTTTACCCACAACCGAATTTCGTCAGATCGGACCTTTGAGCTGTCTGTTAAAACTACGGGAGAGCGGGTCAGTTTATTGTTAAAAACGCCAATTGAAAACTCGGTGGAACATGATAGCACCGGCATTGGTGACGCCTATGTGAAAGCGAAACTAGCAGAAACTTGCGTGTCTAGCTGGCATTTCAACTGGGAGAGAAAAGAGGATGAGTGGTTGGTCTTAATTGAGTATGAAGTGCGTCCGGAACTTGTCACTGCTCGGGAGTTAGACCCATGCACCTTGTAATCGTAGAAGATGAGCCGCTGGTGCAACAACGCTTACTTCGGCTGAGCAAAAAACTATTAGGTGAGAAACTGACCAAGCTAGTCGTTTTTGGTGATATCGATGAGGCTGAAGCCTATCTGGAAGACCATAACATAGACCTTTTGCTGCTGGACTTGAATCTCCAGGGGCGCGATGGATTTGCCTTGCTTAAAAACCAAGTGGCTGGGTCTTATCACACCATTATTGTGTCTGCCTATGCCGACAAAGCTATTGATGCTTTTGAATACGGTGTATTGGATTTTGTAGCAAAACCCTTTACCGAGCAACGATTGGAGGCCGCGTTTAATCGATTGCTGGAAAGTCGGCAGCGCAGCGACTTCGGTTGTCGATACCTCAGCGTTAAAATTGCCCAGAGAGTTGAACTGATTCAGGTCAGCGAATTGAGTTTTGTTCGGGCTGAAGGCCACTATTCAGAACTGAATTTGCCCGATGAGAACAGCAAGGAGGGGTGGAGAACACTTTTGCACAGTAAAAGTATTGATAAGATATCAGATATATTGCCGGACAACTTTACGCGGGTTCATCGATCTTATTTGGCTGACATGAATAAAGTAAAACAGCTCAATATAGCGCCCGGTGGGCGTTACCTGCTTGAAATGGTATCGGGGCACACAATCCCGGTAGGCCGCACTCGGTATAAGGAAATTAGGCAAAAACTAGATGAGAGGGTTCACCCATAACACCTTCGGAGAAAATTCTGCGAATAACAGTCACTTCATTATTCGCAGAACATAATATTTATTTTATCTGACGATTATTCAGCCTGGCGCTTTGCAATTTCTTCATCTAGAATTTCCACCAATCGGGCCCGGTCAAACTGATGGGTTTGGCCGTCGTTGAGTTCAAGCAGTTTACCTATCTGTCGACGCAGAACCCTGTCCGCTTGCTCCACTCGCTCAATAACCATGTATCGTCTTCTAGGCGATTCACTTTGCATAACATGTAACGCCGCCTTGCCTACTCGAGCGGGGTCTGGGTGCTGTGCAGTTTTAGGTAGCTGATCAAACACATAAGCACGCTCTTGTTTATATAAAGTGTCTTCAGTCCAGTAGTTAGTATCATCAAGCAGCTTTTTGGCTACAATGCCGATATTGGATTTATACGTGCCCGGTTCAATAACATGAACACTCACACCAAAACGCGCCATTTCCTGGGCAAGCCCGTCGGTATAGGCCTCAATAGCGTGTTTGCTCATGCTGTAAATACCGAATGTGGGGCTGGTAATAATGCCGGCAATCGACCCTGTTGTTGCGATGCGACCCTTGCTTTTAATAATTAGGGGGGCAAAGGCTTGGGTCACGCGAACAGGTCCGTAAACGTTCACATCCATCTGATAGTGTAATTGCTCTACCGGGACTTCCAGCAGAGGGCCAAAAACCGCTACGCCTGCGTTGTTGATGAGTCCGTATAAACCCCGGCCCTGTGCTTCAACAAATTTTACTGCTGCGTCAATCTCTTCTTGCTTTCGCACATCAAATTGAACGGCAGCCACATTTTTCATTTTGTTCATGGCGGCCATCTCGTGTTTATGCAAAACACCGGCATAAACGAAAAATCCATTTTCTGACAACTCTTTTGTCATTTTCAACCCGAGGCCAGAATTGGAGCCGGTGACTAACACTGCTTTCTGTTTTGATTCTTCGTGGTGAGCGGCAGAAAGATTGACACTTCCGCACAGTAGTGCGGTGAGTAAGATAAGGTGAAATAATTTCATATTGATTGCCCTGTAATCCATCATTGGTAGCTGGGGCTGATTCTACTCGAAATTTTTATAAAAGAGAGGATTATTTTCAGCGGGTGGGCACTATAACTTCTTTTAATGTAGGGCTATAAATAACAATGATGCAGCTTGTTGATTGTTATTTTGTTTTTGATATCTCAAGAGCCAACTCTTCACTGGTAAAACATTGTCCTTTATCCCAAAGGCTTTTAAGTCTCGCCTGCACGGAAATAATTTCTTGTTTTTGCGCGCTCAACTGCTGTTGCATCGCCTCAATCTCTGCGGCCCGCTCCGAGAGTTTGTGCATTATATCGTCCTTGTCCCACTCGCCATCCCGGGCAAACAAAACCTGCATTTCTCCCAGACTAAAACCCAAACGTTGGCACAACTGAATCAAGCCAAGCCGCTCCAGCGCAGCGGGTTTATATTCCCGGTAGCCGTTATGGCTGCGAGCAGTTTCAGGCAGGAGTTGTTTGGATTCATAGAAACGAATCGTGTGAGCAGGGAGTCCGGATTGTGTGGCAAGCTGACCGATACGCATGCGGGCCTCTGTAAAATAGGAATGGCTTGACCTTAAAGTGTACTTTAAGGTTAGACTTGCTGTCTATTCATTCCAAGAGGTTTCTATCAATGTCAGAGCTCGTATTTTCTCCCTTGCGTTTACCCGGCGGTGCAGAGCTGCCTAACCGTATCGCCAAGGCGGCAATGGAGGAGGGCATGGCGATAGAAGGGCACCTGCCAGGAGATCAGTTAATTCGCCTGTACGAATACTGGGCCGACAGTGGTTGTGGCATGCTGCTGACCGGCAATGTCATGGTGGATCACCTGGCAATGACCGGTCCTGGAGGTGTTGCGCTTGAGGCCGATACACCCTTGGAACCTTTTCGGCGCTGGGCGAAGGCGGGGCAACAACATGGCGCGAAGATGTGGATGCAGATAAATCACCCCGGTCGGCAGGTATACGCCGCCATGGGAGGAAAGGCCTTGTCTCCGTCAGATATCGCACTGGATTTGGGGAAACACTCCAAGCTGTTCCCCAAGCCTGCGCCTATGACCGACAGCGAAATCCAAGACCTGATTGAACGCTTCACCATAACCGCTACCCGAGCGGCTGAGGCGGGTTTTGACGGTGTGCAAATTCATGCGGCTCACGGTTATTTATTGTCCCAGTTTCTATCGCCACTGAGTAATCGGCGTACTGATCAATGGGGCGGCAGCCTGGAAAATCGAGCCCGTTTGTTGTTAGAAGTGGCAAGGTCTGTTCGTACGGCTCTGCCAGAAAACGTGGCGGTCTCGGTGAAGTTGAATTCAGCGGATTTTCAGCGCGGTGGCTTTGAGCCCGGCGAAGCGCGCGAGGTGGTGTTAATGCTGGCTGAGATAGGCGTTGATTTAGTTGAGCTTTCTGGCGGCAGTTATGAGAGCCCTGCCATGCAGGGGCGAACGGCGGACGGTCGCACACTGGCCCGGGAAGCCTATTTTCTCGACTTTGCCAAAGACATTGCACAGGTCTCGCCTATTCCTATTATGACCACCGGCGGCGTGCGTCGTTTAGCTGTAGCCGAGAAAGTATTGCAAGAGGGCGTTGGCGTTGTTGGCATGGGCACGGCTCTGGCGTTTTCTCCTCACCTGCCTAAACACTGGCAAACCGAAGCGAGCACAAGCGCCCAGGTGCTGGACGTGCAGTGGAAAGACAAAACCCTGGCAGCCCTGGCGACAATGGCGGTGGTGCGACGTCAACTGCAGCGCATGGGCAAAGGTAAGGCGCCAAAACTGAAGTCGTCTGCCTTGTGGACCTTAATTTCAGATCAGCTGCGCTCACAGCGTCTGACTCGTCGGTATCGGCAGCGATATGCCAATCGCTGAAAAAGTTAGTAGACCTTAAACCGGAACTAGTTCAATCTGTTCGACTTTGTGTGTTTTGATGGTTGTCTTGATCAGGCAATACTGTATTCCGGAGTTCAGCAATGAGTGACATTTTCAACCTGCTTCTGTCCCATATCGATGAGATGGGTTATCGCTTTGATTGGAAGGAGCTCATTCTGGGTTTAGGCACCCCTGTGTTCATTTTGGCGCTGCTAATTGAAATGCGTGTGCTGAAAAACAGGCCCGAGATATTCAACTTCAAAATTATTTTAACCAACTTTACTCTGGGTTTTTCCTATCAAACAGTTGAGGTTGTGCTCCACTTTCTGTTTGTGGGTGCAGCCATGCACTACATTTCAACTTTCGCTTTGTTCGAAATTTCCTTAAGCCCCTTGAACTTGGTGCTGGGTTTTATGGGCATGGAATTTTTGTATTACTGGTATCATCGCACCAATCACAGAGTAAGATATTTTTGGTGTTCTCATGTGGTGCACCATTCCTCTGAAGGCATGAACTTGAGCACGGCGACAAGGCAAAG
>CAJWCA010000159.1 GCA_913020395.1 uncultured Cellvibrionales bacterium
ACCATTTCAGAAAATTAAAAATGGAAATATTTTTACAATTGAATATCCTGCAATTCGGATATGATAGGGTACCACCTATGACCATAAACTTATCGATATAAGAGGATAAATAATGATCTCGATAAAACAAACTGTCGCACTAAGCTGTATTGCACTGGCTGGTATGAGTTTCGGAGTGACTGCTGGCGACCAAAGTGCCCACCATTTGAGTAAAACCAGCAAGGCTAAATTGAAGAGTGTTCTCGATGCTCGCAGTGACGAGCATAAGGCCCGCCACAACAGTCGCCACCCTGGCAAGACCCTGGCTTTTTTTGGTGTGGAGCCAGGAATGACCGTGGTTGAAGTGCTTCCTGGAGGCGGTTGGTATACAAAGGTGCTCGCTCCTTATCTGGGGGATGAGGGCTCTATCTACGGCGTAAACTATGCCGACAACATGTGGCCTCTGTTTGGGTTCTTTAATGAAGAACAGGTGAAGGAGCGCATCGCGTCTTCCTCCGAATTTCCGGGCTGGGTAGAGGAAATTGCCGGTACGGGTATTTCCGCTCAGGGTTTTGCCTTTGGTCGGGTACCTGATGGAGCAAAAGGCAATGCAGATGCTGTGTTGCTTATTCGTGCGATGCACAACATCAACCGCTTTGCAGAGCACGGAGTACGTGATCAGGCTCTAAGTGACGTCTACGACATGCTAAAACCAGGTGGCACTGTAGGTATTGTTCAGCACCGGGCGCCTGAATCTTCAGATGACAAGTGGGCAGACGGCAGTTCGGGTTACCTGAAGAAATCTGCGGTGATCGACATGTTTGAAAAGGCTGGATTCAAGTTCGTGGCCTCCAGCGAAATCAATGCCAATGCCAAGGATAAGCCTGTTAAGGGTGACATTGTATGGCGTCTTCCCCCCAGCCTGAATCGCGCTGCGGAGAAAACACCGGAACAACTTGCAGCACTTAAGGCCATTGGCGAATCTGATCGTATGACTCTGCGCTTTAAAAAAGTAGCTAAATAATTTGTCAGACCCTGGCGGGGGCCTCTTTGGCCCCTTATCAATACGCCCTAGAGTAGGGCTGGGCTTTGTGCCCCTCCACCGTTTCTCCTTCACCTGACAGCCTTTACATTCAACAAATTTTCCGGGAGTCTTACTCGATAAGATCTTTGGCCACCCAGGAACATCTATGTCAGCTAGCAGAGTCAGTTTCCTTACGGTTTTGTCACTGTTGGCGTTCGCGGGTAATTCGGTGCTTTGTCGTATCGCGCTGAAAGAGACCGCCATTGACGGAGCGAGTTTCACCACAATACGCTTGGTTTCCGGCGCCCTGGTGCTGTATGTCATTGCGGCCAGTGCTGGTCGGGGTAAGCCCGGTGGCGGAAGTTGGGCGTCAGCAATTGCCCTGTTCGTTTACGCCGCCGCATTCTCCTTTGCCTATGTTACTTTGAGTACCGCGACCGGTGCTCTTATCCTCTTTGGTGCCGTTCAAGCAACGATGATCACTTATGGCTGGATGACGGGGGACAGGCTTGAAAGTAAGCAGTTAGTTGGGCTGGCGCTAGCTTTGCTGGGCTTGGTGGCTTTGTTATTGCCAGGCCTGTCCGCGCCCCCTGTACTCGGGTCTATTTTAATGTGTAGTGCAGGCATTGCCTGGGGGGTCTATTCGCTGAGGGGGAGGGGAGCCGGAGATCCCGCGCGGGTCACTTCTGGAAATTTCATCAGGGCAGCACTGCTTGCCTGTATTTTGAGTGCTGTATTGCGAGACAACGTGCAATTGGATCTGCCTGGTATCAGTTATGCCATCGCGTCCGGCGCAATTGCCTCTGGACTGGGCTATGCAATTTGGTATTCTGTGCTGCCTTTGCTCAAGGCCACAAGTGCAGCAAGTGTTCAGTTGAGCGTTCCGCTTATCGCCGCGTTTGGCGGAATGCTGGTATTGGGTGAGCCCATTACTGTACGTTTTATAGTCGCCTCAGTGGCGATACTCGGTGGCATTGCGATGGTTGTTTTGAGTAAACCCCAGTCACGGAGTTCTTAAAATTAGTTAAAAAATAGATAAAAATAACAGGACAATATGAATCTAATAGTGAAAATGATCTCGTTTGCGGTATGCCTTACTGCACTTTCTATGACGAGTGCTGTAAGCGCCGATGACAAATCCACGCACTCCGGTATCAAGCTTTATACTCTGGATTGCGGAACCCTATTTGTGCCAGATCTGAATGGTTTTTCGATTGAAGGAAGGCTCGCAGGAATGAGTACTATTATGTCTAACCCCTGTTTCCTAATTCGGCATCCGAAGGGGGATCTACTTTGGGATCTGGGTTATCAGGAAAGTTTGGCTGACAAGGTTGACGGGGTAACATTTTACGGCGCGTTTCACAAAAGCATGGCAATTAAGTTGTCTGCCCAGTTAGCACAGTTAGGCCTGTCACCAAAGGATATCGACTTTGTGGCGATCTCTCATTTGCACGATGATCACATAGGGAACGCCAATTTGTTTTCTGAGTCGACTTTTATTGCCAATGAGCAGGAGCATGCCAGTCTATTTTCGGCAGAGAGCAGAGCCACAGCTGACAACTTCAGTTTATACAGCGCGCTTGAAAAATCGAAGACCGTATTGTTTAAAGACTCCTATGATGTTTTTGGCGATGGGAGCGCATTGATTGAAAAAATGCCAGGTCATACCTTGGGCAGTGCAGTGTTATTACTAAAACTACATAATTCAGGGGCTGTGTTGCTGAGCGGTGATTTATACACTCATGCCAAGGCTAGGGAAATGAATCTGGTGCCCAGATTTAGCATGGATAAAAAGAAGATTCTGGCGTCCAGAATTCGATTTGAGGCATTGGCGAAGGAAGAAGCAGCCAAAGTGATTATTCAACATGAGAAGTCAGACTTCGAAGCCTTGCCCAGGTTTCCTGGTTATTTAGATTAGTATTTGTTTCGTTTTGTTGGCGGGGATAAACTCAGCCTTCATCATTTATTTTGGAGAGACTGTTACATGCCCAGCTTAAAAAACGCTGCCTCTTTTGTTGCTTTGACCGGAGCCTTAGGCTTGGCAGGCTGCACCTCAACGGGTGAATTTGATATGGCCCAGGCAGTTAATGTAGGCGCAGAGGTGGGCCTGGGTGTATTGCAGGCGTCCACTCTCGATGAAAATTCAGTCAAGCAGAGTGCCTCGTTGGCAGCGGAGGCAATGGATGGTAAGAGCCGTATTGCCTCAGCAGATAGCGTTTATACAAAGCGGCTGGCAAAAATTACCAAACAATTTATTGGCCTGGACGGTTTGAAACCCAATTTTAAGGTGTATATCAGTTCGGATATCAATGCCTTCGCAATGGCGGATGGTACGGTGAGGGTATATTCAGGCCTGTTGGATATTATGCCGGATGACCAGGTCGCAGCGGTCATTGGTCATGAGCTAGGGCATGTAAAACTGCGTCATAGCTATCAACAGATGCGCGAGACCTTGATCACTAATACAGCGTTTCGTGCAGCGGCTTCAGCTGGCGGAACGGTCGCTGCGTTAACGGCAGGGGAGTTGGGAATGTTGGCGCAAACGGCAATTAAAGCTCGCTTCTCACAACAGGATGAATTGGATGCGGACAGCTATGCGGTGAAGACACTTGCTTCTTTGGGGCAAGACCCCCGGGCCATGTCGCGATCGATTAAAACGCTGCAGGCAAAATCTGAAGGGGGTGGAGGTTTCTTGAGCTCTCACCCGAGTAATCAGCGCCGGCTGGAGAATATTGCACTTCGGGTGAGTGAACTATAAAAATGACAGGCCAGCCCGTAGACAGCCCCTATCCCAAAAAACCCCTTAGGCTGCGCGACTTGGCGGGTTTTGGCCCGCGAAGTGAAGAGATACTCGCGGAGGTTGATGTGTGTACTGTAGAGGACTTCATGGCGATAGATCCCTATGAGCTCTATGAAAGAATCTTACCCATGAAAGGTATTGGCTTGAATTCCATCTATGCCATTATTGGCGCCAGAGAAAATTTGTCTTGGCTGGAAGTGTCGCAGACGAGGAAGACTGAAATTTTAATGCGTCTGGACGATATGGGACTAGCACCAAAATAGGCGAAAACCGGTCTCGTTATGCTCAATAGCGAGTTCAACATACTCAAAGTTCAAAAACGTGTTGCGAAGCATCGCTTCCTGCGGGTAAAGTGTCATTTTAGAACTATGACGCTTTGATAGGAATAGATCCGTGAAAATAGATACGATGAAGCGATGGCATGAAGTCGCACAGGCAAAAGATGTTGAAGGGCTGAGGCAGTTATTGGCGGACGATGTTGTCTTTCACTCGCCGGTTGTTCATACCCCTCAAGAGGGCAAGGCCATTACGGCCAAGTACCTGGAAGCCGCGTTTAACGTGCTGAATAATGAGTCTTTCTCCTATGTTCGCAAGATGCAGGATGCAGAAAATGCGATATTGGAGTTTCGCCTGGAGATTGATGGCATTGTAGTGAACGGTGTCGACATGATTCATTGGAATGATGAGGGGCTAATCGATGACTTCAAGGTGATGATTAGGCCACTCAAAGCCATTAATGTCATCCATCAAGGTATGGGAGCCTGGCTCGCCAGTAACTGAGCACTATCGTGTACATTGGGTGCCGAGTTGAGCATGTTCTCGTGCGTTTCTGGGTATTTCGGGGGAGTTGGGAGTATGTTTGAATTCCCTCGAGCCCAGTCTATGGGCGACTTTTTGAGTCGTTCTATAGTCCTGGCGCGACCATGCGCCTGTTTAAATCAACAAACTATCTTTTATTAGTATGTGATTTCTAATTACTCTCTTTAATATCCCCTTCATCGATCGAGCAGCGTAAATCTGCTCCCAACGGACACTTACCAATAAGGGGATTACCATGACGACTTTCAACAATATCAATGCAGGATCTGTGGGACGTGCTTACCGCAAGGGTTGGTTGGCCTGGCTTGGCGCCAATAAAACGGCCTTCAATATGGCGCAAGAGCGTGTTGAAAAGCTAAATCTGAGTGGACAAGATCTGTTCAGCTCACTGGTTGAGAAAGGTCAGACCGTTGAAGACGACGCTCAGAACCGCATGAATTCAGCAAAAGAATACATCAAACCTAAGATGGAAAAAGTCAGTGGCAAGATTTTTACTACTTCTTCTTCCAACACGGCTGATACCCAGCTTGAATCTCTGACCGAAGAGATTGCCAGGTTGTCTGAGACAGTGTTGGCCTTGTCTGAAAAAGTCAAAGCGCCTCGTACTCGCGCCGCTAAAAAAAGTGAAGCAGATTCCGAGGTTGCCGCTTAAACTTTGGATTTGCAGTAATTTTTACTTGGCAGGTCCACCTTTAAGGGCTATAAGATATAGCCCTATAACAAACTCTGGAGTCCGCTATGTCAGATGAATCGGATAAAGAAATGGATCTGTCTCGCAAGGTTTGGTTGGCGGGTATAGGAGCCTATGGCCGCGCATTTGGTGAGGCCCAAGAGGTTTACACCAAGATGGGTAAAGAGACAAGCAAGGCGTTTGAAGAGCTTGTTGGTCGTGGTGAAGACCTGGAATCTAAAGTGGCAACGGCAGCTAAACACTATGCGCCCAAAGTAGCCAGTGAAACGGTTAAGTCTACAGTGGACGGTTTTAACGGTCGCCTTGACCGTATGAAAGCCACGCTGGGTCTTACGGAAGTGGCAGCACAGCAGCACGATCAGTTAAACGTACTCCATGAACGTATGGATAACATGGACAGTAAGCTAGATGAAATTTTGGCGGGTGTAAAAGCAATAACACTTGCCCAGTCACAAGCGTCAACGACATCGACCTCTACGTCGGCCGATTGATCATTTTTTTGATCCATCGTAAGGTCTTTGCATGAAAACTAAAAATAGGATTTTGCAAACCAGTTTGCAGCTATTCAACGAAGAGGGTGAGCAAGATGTTACCGCCGTTGATATTGCCAATGAGCTGGATATGAGTCCGGGTAATCTCTATTACCACTTCAAGGGCAAAGATCCGATTATTCATACTCTGTTTGTGGATTTCGAACGCAACCTAAAAACCGTTTTGCAGGCCGCCATTGAGGCCCCGCTGGAGCTGGCTGACAACTGGGTCTATTTTTATGTCCTGTTTGAAGAAGTCGCGGACTTTCGTTTTTTCTATCAAAATCAGCAATCATTAATAGAGCGTTATATTGATTTGGAACCGCGTTTCAAATCCCTAATCCAGTTGAAAGTTAGATCAATGAGTGCCATCATTTCTGAGCTCGAGAAGCGAGGTTTCTTATCCATTACTGCCATAGAAGCAGAAAAAATGGCCCATCGCTTTGCCCAGCAGCTTACCTACTGGCCAATTTATTCCCGAATTATGTCGCCAAAACAATCGTTGCCGGTATCGATCCACAACGGTGTTTTTAATATGATTATTCAATTTACGCCTTACGTCAGTTCCGGATCTGCAGAATTCTTACAAGTTATTACCGAATTTCGAGATAAAATGCTTAAAAGTTTTCAGTCTGAAAATTAACAATAAATAATACCTCGGGGGAAATATGTTAAATAATTCTAATGGGATTCAGTCGCCGTCTTTAATGTTGATGTTGATGGAGGGGCGTGCCCCCTGGGAGTTTGGTGCTTACCTTGCCAGCACGCCTCTTTTCAAACGACTGCCAAAGGGTGATGGGCACCCGGTTCTGGTTTTGCCAGGCCTGGCGGCAAGTGATACTTCAACGGCGCCTCTGCGCAAGTTTTTACGCGATCGAAATTATCTTCCATTTGGCTGGGAGCTGGGGCGAAATCTCGGTCTTAGGGAGGGTTTGCTGAAGGGGATGTTAGAGAGAATTGATACCATCTTCGAGCAGCAAGGTGAAAAAATAAGTTTAGTAGGCTGGAGTCTTGGGGGCGTTTATGCCCGCGAATTGGCGAAGTTTCGGTCTGACAAAATACGCCAGGTCATCACCCTGGGCAGCCCTCATTCGGGGGATGTAAATGCCACCAATGCCAGGCGGTTTTATGAATACGTAGCCGGTCACTCCGTCGACAGCCCGCCAATCGAAACTCGGCTGAGGCAGGCGCCACCGGTGCCAAGTAGTTCCATCTATACAAAATCTGATGGTGTTGTCGCCTGGCAGAATTGTTGCCAGGAAATGTCTGCGGACGAAGTTCAATCAGGACAAGCTGAAAATATTCGTGTGGCGGGCAGCCATTGTGGGCTGGGAGTAAACCCCAGTGTATTGTATGTCATTGCCGACCGGCTAGTGCAAGAGGATGGTCAATGGTCACCCTTTGATGTCAGTGGTTTGCGAAAGCCATTTTTTCAGGTTGCATCCTACAATAATATTGAGCCTGAAGAGGCACCTCTAAACTAAATTTTATCCTTCAGCAATCGGCCTTGCATCCATTGGGTGAATACGGGTAGGGTTTGTTAATCTGACTATCTCAGGTCAGAATCAACAAAACTGGGGGAGAATATGGATATTTCGCAATTGAATTTTGTGGCTATATTATTTGCAGCCATTTCACGTTTTGCGATTGGCGGTTTGTGGTACGGACCTGTGTTCGGTTCGGCGTGGATGACTGAAACGGGCATAACGGAGGAAAAAGCCCGAGAGAGTAACATGGCGATGGTGTTTGGTTTAACGTTTATAGCCAGCCTGGTCAGCGCTCTGTGTCTCGGCTTATTCATTCAGCTTCAGAGTGTCAGCGTATTGTCAGGAGTGCTATCGGGTTTTGTCGTCGGGTTTGCCTGGGTTGCCATGTCGCTTGCCACCAATGACCTTTTTGAGCAGCGATCACTCAAACTCTTTTCAATTAATGCCGGGTACCACATTGTTGCCTTCATCGTTATGGGTGCAATTATAGGCGTGTGGCCCTAATACCCGCGCTCGTCCTGGGAAAATCGTTCACGGATGTTCATCGCTCTGCTGCGGTTTTTGCGTATTAATTCGTTGTGAAATAGAGCGCCATCTCTTTTGACAGGCTTATCTGTCGGCGCGTTATTCCGTTTTCAACGAGATTTCCCTGATGAATCGAAAGGATGATAGAACACTTGATGCTACGTCTAATGATGAATTTGCCGTTGCTAGTGCGATGAAGTGGTTCGTGAGGGTGCGTCGAACACCGGTGTCAGACCGGGATCTTGGCGATTTCGGGAAATGGCTGATGCAGTGTGATTCCCATCGGAGGGCCTGGAATGAGCTGTCACGGCGCTTGTTGCTTCAAGACGAGTCCATTCGTTGGAAGTCGGGCGGTGAATGATTACGGCAATGGCGGTTGATTGCTGCAGTTGTAAACTATGGGTGTTTACTCACATCGATAGCTTCTGAATTTACTGATAACAACACCGAGAATTTGCCAGTCTTGAGTCAGCTTAATATGAGCCCCGTGTAGCTCATGGTTACTTGCGCAAAGAAAACTGTCTCCATTGATTGTAACGGCTAGTCGGAGAACAACTCTATCTTCATCCCATCTCTTAACGACCACGTAACGTTTTTTAACGGGCGTATGTTCGGAGTCAACCACAATGGTTTCGCCCAGACAAAATTGAGGACTCATGCTGTCATCTTGTATTTCAAGTGCAAATGCGTTGCTGGAACACTGGCAGGGGCTTTCTATAAATTGGCTGTCTCTGGGTTCCGAGATATTGTTGTGTATGCCGGCGGAAAGTTGTGACCAGGGAATCAGTGGCAGCTTACATCGAGCGTTTTGTGGCTGATTGTTGGCGGCAGACCAGGAGTAGGGCTGTAGGAAATTAGATCGGGGTCCCTCTCCGGTTGTTAGCCAAACGCCAGAAACATTAAGTGCTTTTGCGATGTTGTCCATATGAGTGTGGCGAGGATAGTTCTTGCCGCAAAGCCACTGATTCACCGATTGCGGTTTAATGTTCAGTGCTCGAGCTAAGTCTGATTGATTCAATGGAGATGAATCCAGTGCCATCCGTAAGCGATTGGTAAATTTCATGCCGAGGATTGTAGCGCAATCCATTTTGATCGGCACTGTAATTATCAGTTGAAATTGACTGTAATTTTCACTTAATGGTACTGAGAATACGAGTTTGTTTTGAACCTATAATCTACGTTAATAATTGGTTTTAATGATGGCTTGCTATTTTTTGGAGGGCCGGACACTCCTTTGACTGAGTCCAGTCTTATCGACTTACAAATTTTACGAATGGTGGTGTTATCAAACGCCTGGGAGTACGTAAGGTCGATGCCTGTCAGACGTTGGAGTTGAATCACAAATTTCAAAGCACCAAAGGAATCAAGGCCGAAATTCAGGAGGTTTTCATCCAGACTTAGTGCGTCATGTTTTAGTATTATTTTTAAAATTTCCAAGGCAGTATTTTCAAGGGTCATTGTATTTCTCCTCCCTATGTGGCGATCCGACTAATAATTGTCGGTCAAAAATCTGTCGGCGATGTTGGGCTGCTCGGCATTGCTGCGTGGTCTATTTATAAGAACGTGGTTTTGACTCAAAACCGCAACTTTTTAGCTAGATTTTTTCTAGGGTTATAAAGTGATACCTAGTTTGAGGATCTGAGCACAACTATTGCGACTCCAAGATATTGTTTCCCGGCCCCTTTGGATCGTAGACAAAAGTTCGACTTTTGAGCGAAATGGCACGCTGTTAAAGCAATTTTCCTGCAGATTATTCTTTAGGCTTGTGTTCACGGTCTTTTCAACGTAAAGTTTTGGTAAGCAACTAAGACAGGATGTCTAGATGAATAAAATGGACCTCGACTACATGAGGCGGCGCTGTGATATAGAAATCACACAATCCAAGTTGTCTCCCACCCCACCAGACCCTCTATTCTTCGAACAAATATCGATTCAGTTTCACCGTCAGAAAGACTTCAAACAAGAAATTTTGTACTGCGAAAGGTATCTAGGCAGTGTGCAGGCTTTTTATGATCGACAGCTCATCGAACCAGAGGTGGATGTCCGGAACTCAGCTGGATACAAAGCGATTGTGCGGCGATTGAAGCAGGCTAAAGATCTGTTTCATGCCTGTGCCGTGTAGAGCGCATTCGGCATTG
>CAJWCA010000160.1 GCA_913020395.1 uncultured Cellvibrionales bacterium
TTAAACCAAATTTTTTCATATCTTTATTAAAGTTGCGATGGCCATATTTATCATCACCGGCAACAGAGTGACCGGAATGTAAAGAATGAACACGAATTTGATGAGTACGACCGGTAAAAAGAACTACTTCAGTTAATTGGGCTTGTGGGAAGCGCTCAATAGGGATGAATAGTGTTTTAGCATATTTCCCTTCAGGATTTACTTGTACCATTCGTTCACCGGAGGATACGACATTTTTTAATAAAGGCTGTTCGACTAGTAATTCTTTGCTGTCCCAGCTACCTTTTAATAAGGTCAGATAATGTTTATCTAAATCCAGATAATTCGAAATGGAAGTAAGCTCAGTACCATTGTCCAGACCCCAGGTCAGCGTTGCCGTCACATTGGTGCTTTCCCGATTAAAGTTACCCTCTTGCGAGGAGGCGTGCTGCAGACCGTCAGACAGCCGACCGGGCGCCTGGGTACCCAGACCTGTGGCGGGGTCAAAATCTGCAAAGTTAATGGAGTAGGTACCAGAAGGTACGTCGTCGTCTTCTGATACCGCCACCCGAATATCGGCTGTTAAGCTGTCTGAAAGATCCACTTCCAAAGAGGCGCGAAGTGTATAACCATCAGCTCCGTGTGAATCCCGAACACCGGGGGTCTGTGACTCTACATAACCGTCATTTTCCAACCAGCGGCCGGCAATGCGGGCCCGTACCGTATCGCTCAGAGCACCACCAACGGCACCTTCAACGGCGAGCATATTGTATTCGCCACCCGTGACTTCAATATAACCGTTTGTTTCATCCGAGTCTGCGCCGCGGGTAATGTAGTGCACAAGTCCGCCGGTAGTGTTTCGGCCAAACAATGTGCCCTGTGGCCCACGCAGCACTTCAACACGCTCTACGTCAAACAACTGGCCATTAATTGCGTTCATGCTGGCAACATAGGCTCCGTCTACATAGACGGCAACGGGGGCCTCCAAGTTATCTTGAAAGTTGTTCTGGGAAATACCGCGGAGGTTAATAATGGTAAAGGCAGGAGTAAATGTCTGTAGCTGCATGCCGGGAATTTGCTGGGTAATTTCAGTGCTGTTGGTCACACCCAGGTCTTTGAGCTGGTCGCCGCTAAACGCCGATACAGAAATACCTACATCCTGAAGGCTTTCCTCTCGTTTTTGGGCCGTGATAATAACCTCTTCTAAAAACAGATCTGCTGAAACGGGCATGCTGATTGCCGCGGCCAATAATCCCGCGGTACTTAAAGAAAAATGTTTATTGCCTAAACGGTTAACACAGAACATTGCTTTCTCTCCTTTAACGCCCCGCTGCCATGACTTGCCCGGGTGGGCTGCCGGCTCAGAGCGCCAAGCTATTGTTGTTATCGCTCCCGTTGCTGACGAGCGCCAACAAGGCGTTTTGCCTTGCTGAAGCCAGTATATGAAACCGGTCATCGGGATTCTTGTACCAGAGTGAAGATGAAAATGGACTGAGAGGGAAATTTGGGACCAATTAGCCGTATATTGACGGGAAAAGGGCGAAAAAAACCGCGGGACCAGCCCGCGGTAAAACCTTATCGACTAAGGTGCAACAACTAGTCTTCGCGACGCTCCACAAGGGTCATAATGCTATAAACCGCAACGGGTTCATCGCGCTGATTCCTGATTTCAATATCCCACTCCACCACTCCCGTGGCTTTCTGCTCATCTGGCCTTTTGTCTTTTTTGATTTTCTGTTTACAGGTTAAGCGGGCCTGAATAGTATCCCCAATGGCCACAGGCTCAATAAAACGCAAGTTTTCCAATCCATAATTGGCGATGACCGGACCCGGCGCCGGGTCGACAAACATGCCCGCAGCGGCAGAAATAAGCAGGTATCCGTGAGCCACTCGCTTGCCAAAAAATGAATCTTTTGCGGCAACTTCATCAAAGTGTGCGTAGAAATGATCCCCGGAAACACAACCAAAATTAACGATGTCTGCTTCGGTTAAGGTTCGGCGATGTGTAATCAATGTTTCACCAATTTGCAGGTCGTCGAAAACCCGACGGAAAGGATGCACATCAGTTTTTATCTGTTTGGAGCCGGGGTTAAACTCTTTGGTTATAGCCGTTAGCGTTGTGGGGCTCCCTTGAATCGCCGTACGCTGCATATAATGTTTAACGGCACGGGCGCCACCCAACTCCTCACCACCACCGGCGCGCCCAGGGCCGCCATGTACCAACTGAGCCAATGGCGAACCATGTCCGGTTGATTCTTTAGCACACTCTTGATTTAACACGAGTATCCGTCCGTGATAAGCCGCCGTGCCCAGTACAACTTTTGCCGCCTCAGCGTTGTCTTCACTTACCAGAGAACCCACTAAACTCCCACGTCCCAACTTCGCAATCGCAATTGCCTCGTCAATAGTGTTGTAGGGCATCAGCGTCGATACCGGGCCAAAGGCCTCTACCCCATGCGGAGCCTCTGTGACTAAGGGCTTGTCACAATAAAGTAATGTTGGCGGGAAAAAAGCGCCTTTTTCACGGTCTGCCCCCACTACCTTATAATCCTGGTTACCGCCGTAAATTAACTCGGCAGACTGTTTAAGCTCTTCCACTTTTCCCCAAACGTCATCCATTTGAGAGCGCCCAACTAAGGGACCCATGCGAACCCCTTCTACCGAGGGGTCGCCAACAATGGTTTTATCCAGTCGTTTTTTAAGCGCCTCGGCGACCGCGTCAACGCGGCCCTGGGGAACAATAGTGCGTCGTATGGCTGTACATTTTTGTCCGGCTTTCACCGTCATTTCCGCCGAGACACCCTTAATAAACAAATCAAATTCAGCTGAACCTGGCTCAGCCCCTTCACCCAAAATGCTGCAGTTCAAAGAGTCTGCTTCCATGGTAAAGGGAATGGAGTTAGCAACAATATTGGGGTGTGTTTTCAGCATCTGCCCGGTGCTGGCAGAACCCGTAAAGGTAACAACGTCCTGCTCATTCAAATGGTCCAACAAATCGCCAACACTGCCGCAAATTAACTGAACTGCGCCGTCGGGTAATATACCTGAGGCAATAATTTCTTTTACCATCACCTCCGTCAAATAGCAGGAAGCCGTCGCGGGTTTAACAATAACGGGCACACCTGCAATCAAGCTGGGGGCGATTTTTTCCAACATTCCCCAACAGGGAAAGTTAAAGGCATTGATGTGAACAGAAACACCTTCTTTTGGCACCAATATATGACGACCAATAAAGGTGCCATTTTTAGACAGATTCTCCGCCGGCCCCTCTACTAAAAATGTTTCGTTCGCAAATTCCCGGCGAGCAAGGCTTGCGTAGGTAAAAACTGTGCCGAGCCCACCTTCAATATCAACCCAGCTGTCAGCGCGGGTCGCACCGGTCCAGGCCGATACCCGGTAGAATTCCTCTTTCTTTTCCATAAGATATTTAGCGAGCTCTTTAAGTCGATTAGCTCGCTCATGAAAGGTCATTGCCCTTAAGGCGGCTCCACCCGTTTCGCGCCCATAAGCCAGAGCGGCTTTAAAATCGATGCCGGTGCTGGTGACCTCACCCAGAGACTCACCATTGACCGCATTAAACACCTCTACGCCCACCCCTTGACCTTCCATCCACTGGCCAGATAAATAGCTCTTCAACTTCATTTGGGTATATCCTCTTAGACCTGTCAATTGGATTATATGGGCAGAATTATATGATACAAAATTATTACTTGGAAGAGATTTTTTGTGTTATATTGATCTTACCCCGAAAGGTAGTAAGGCTTACCACCCAATTCAGCGCACTTAAAATGGCACCATTCGGGGAAATTCACCCCCCCCCGCGGGGCGTGCAACGTCAATATCCGGGCAGACGGTTAACCACAGAGAGACATATTTATGAGCCGCGAACAAAACGCCAAACAAGAGAAACAGGATTACAATCAACTCGAGGCCATTGAAACCGCCAGCGTTGAAGAGCTGCGTAGCCTGCAACTGCAAAGAATGCGTGCGACCCTTGAACATGCCTACAACAACTCCCCGTTTTACAAAACACAATTTGACGAGGCAGGCGTACACCCCACAGACCTGGAAACACTGGCAGACCTGGCAAAGTTTCCCTTCACTACAAAAAAAGACCTGCGCGACAACTACCCCTTTGGCATGTTTGCCGTTCCAATGGAAGATGTCGTCAGGGTTCATGCCTCTAGCGGCACCACGGGCAAGCCCACCGTTGTCGGGTACACGCAAAACGATATTGATACCTGGGCAGACGTGGTGGCCCGCTCTATTCGCGCAGCCGGTGGACGCAGCAAAGACATCTTGCACAATGCCTATGGATACGGTCTTTTTACCGGCGGACTGGGGGCTCACTATGGAGCGGAACGTCTCGGGTGCACTGTGATTCCAATGTCCGGCGGGCAAACAGAGAAACAAGTACAGTTAATTAAAGACTTTAATCCAGATATCATGATGGTCACGCCCTCTTATATGCTGAACATTGCTGATGAAATGGACCGTCAAGGCATCGACCCTCACGAACTCAACCTTCGTGTCGGTATCTTTGGCGCGGAGCCCTGGACAGGCTCCATGCGTAAAGAGCTCGAATCCCGTCTGGGTATAGATGCCATTGATATCTACGGGCTGTCTGAGGTGATGGGCCCCGGTGTCGCAATGGAATGTCTGGAAACCAAAGACGGCCCGACGATTTGGGAAGATCATTTTTATCCAGAGATCATCAATCCTGAAACCGGTGAAGTGGTCGCAGATGGAGAGGAAGGTGAACTGGTTTTCACCAGCCTGACCAAGGAAGCACTGCCGATTATTCGCTATCGCACCCGCGACCTGACACGCCTGTTGCCCGGCACTGCACGTACGATGCGGCGTATGGACAAGATCACCGGGCGCAGTGACGACATGCTGATCATTCGGGGGGTCAACGTTTTCCCGACTCAAATCGAAGAACAAATTCTGGCGACTGACAAGTTGTCACCCCACTACCAGATTGAAGTGAGCCGAGAAGGCAATCTGGATAAAATGCAGGTTCATGTAGAATCTGAAATTCAGCTCAACGAACGCGAAATCGAATCCACGTCAAATGAATTACAACATAAAATTAAAACGATGGTGGGCGTTTCCACTCGGATAAGCATTTGTTCACCGGACAGCATGCCACGCTCCGAGGGCAAAGCCGTACGTGTGATTGACAACAGACTCGCCCCAGTCTTCAGCAAAAGCCTTGAACGCTGCCTTGCAAAAGAAGACTTCTTCGACAGTTTTTATCAGCGCTTTATCAACAGTAGTGATGATGCAAAAGCCATGTTTGCTAATACCGACATGCAGAACCAGAAAAAAATGCTTCAAAACTCTCTGTATATGATGATTGCAGCGCCCAGCGGCCTTGAAAAGGCGAGCACTCATATTGAACATATTGCCAAAAGTCACAGCCGCGCGGGCTACGGTGTTAAACCTGAACTGTATGACTTGTGGTTAGACTGCCTGCTTGAAACCGCCAAAGAGTATGACAAAGAATATGAACCGGTGGTGGAATCAGCCTGGAAACAAACGCTGGAAGCTGGTATCAAGCTCATGAAGTCTGGGTATTGATCAACACGAGGCCGAGCCAGAATTGAAATAAAAAAGGGACAGATAAAACTCTCTAGCCGTTTTATCTGTCCCGCTTATCCTTGAAGTGCCAGAGCAATCAAAGCTCTATCCTAGTTGCCTTCCAGGCCTCCAAAGCGACTGTAGAATCCAGCATCCGCTTTAGGTAGCTTTCCATCAGCATTCTCCATAAGACCAAGCAGATAGGCCTCAGCGCCACTGTAGGTTGCCTTGTAGATATTGGCCGTTAAATTCAAGGCCGCCTTTCCCGCCCAATCTGTTGGCAATAAGTCGTCTGGCAAATCGGTGTCTTTCAACAATATCCTGCGATACTCATGAATAATCAGGGTACGCAACTGGAAACATTGCTCGGGATCCAGAGAGCCCGACTTGTTAACCGCAGTCATGATGGGGCGAAAACGCTTCAAAAAGTCGCTGTAGCGCTCCTCTAATTCATCCAGATGCCAGCAAGCCTGTGACATCTGTTTTAACACTCCCTGGGACGCCAACTCCTCGGTGTGGGCACTCAGCACAACCACTTGATCCACAACGCCCAGTTCCTGCAAGGTTTCGTCGAGAGATCGCCTGTCAGCCCCCGGACGTGCCAGCACACCGGCAGTCAGCGCGCCATAACCCAGCCAACGCAGCTCCCGAATCAATTCGTCCCTCTCGGCGCCAACATAAGCAGGCAGCAGCAGCGTCCACTGCCCATCCCACTTCTCACGACTGGCTGAATAGATACGACGAGCCGTTTTTTGATATTGGCGCAAGCCAAACTCGGTAAAACTATAATAACTGCGTCGCCCAATCTGTACCGACGTCAACCAGTTGTCCTGGGTTAAACGATAGACCGAGGTTCTAACCAGGCGTTGATTGAGGCCAAAGGGTTCGAGGGCTTCGATGAGGCTGCCCAGCCACACAGATCCGCCGTGCTGAGAGATGGAGTCTCCGAACACACTGACAATGAGCGAGCCCCCTCTCATGGGGCGCTGTGATTGAAAGTCTTGCAAGAGAGATTCAATGCACTTCAATTTGGCCATAACGCGGATATTTCCTGTATCAATTCCATTTATACCGGAATTCTACTGGGCTGGGCCATGGGTAGCAAATAAAGCGGCTTTTTTGTGTTCAGGCCAACTGTGTTCTTTTGCGGTACTGGCTTGGTGAATCGCCAAACTGCGCCTTGAAACAACGACCGAAGTGGGAGGCATCATTAAAACCCCAGCGAAAGGCAATTTCAGTGGCACTAAATGAATTCATTTCGGAGTCTTCAAGACAATTTCTGCACGCTTCCAGCCGCTGCATCTGGATATAACGCCCCAGAGAGATATCTTCAGGCTGAAATAACATATGCAAATAACGTGTACTAATGCCGTGGGCAAGCGCAATCATGTCGGGTGACAACTTCGGATCCGTCAGGTTTTTATAGATAAAGTTCTTCACCCGATACATGTATTCATCTCGGGGGCTTCGATCCAGCCGTTGTGGCGCGGCCACATTGAAGCTGAGCGAGGTAACCAGTAGGTCCAGAATGTTTGCTTCCAATCGCTGAAGCAACGCGGTGTCGAAGCTGTCGATCCTTTGTAAGAGGGAAAGTACCAACTGGCTAAGCAAACCATTTGAGCCTTGATCAGCAGCCATGCGCTGCCCCAGATATTGCTCTGGATCTCGCAGTTGGTCCTGCAGTATATGGTGGGGGATGGCTAACACTGCCTGCCCATAATGCTTGGGAAACTTTAATTGATAGGGCTCTGTTGTACTGGCCAACACAAAATCACCCGGCATGAGTGTAGCTTCTCGATCTCTCTGAGAAAAAATGCCGGTTCCCTCGACTTGAAACTTCACCAGGTAGAAATCGTCGCTCTCCATCGCGATATGGGACTTGCGTCGATAAACATCCAGGGGCGCGCTTTTCACTTGGGCCAGGTGCATGGTTTCGAGTCGATTGGCCGCCAGAAACCCGCCAAAATCTGCGCTTAAGCCATTGGCCATTTCGCAGGCGACCGGGCTGAAGGTCTTGCACACCGCGTGATTCCAGGTTTCAAACTGATCACCCACTGAGAGCTGATTAGAAGGACGGGCTATAACCATCTTGCAATCTCCTGTCTGGCACCTGCTTAACGATTCACCGGCCTTCCATTATGCCCGCATATTGCGCTGGGTCAATAGATACAGAAAAGCATTCGATTTTTACAGCTTTCGAATCATTTCCTGGCGCCCCAGCTTTCCCCGCCGAGCCCTCCCCTAACCTTCACTAGCGCTGATCAAAGTCCACAACCACCTCATCCGACAAAGGGTGTGCCTGACAACTCAAAATATAACCTGCCTCAACTTCGTGGGGCTCCAAACCGTGAGCAATGTCCATATCTACCTGCCCTTCCACCAATTTGCATTTACAGGTCGAACACACACCCGCTTTACAGGAATAGGGTAATTCCATGCCATTGTTCATGCCGGCATCAAGGATGTTCTCACCAACGGTGGCCAAGTTAAACTGAATGGCCCTGCCATCGGCTTTTACCGTGACTTTGCTGGTCTTCTCTTCACCGTATTCATGCACACGTTGCTGGGCCCGCTCCATGCGCAGTTGCGAGTCTTCGCTGGAACTGGCAAAAAGCTCGTAGTGAATTTGCGAGTCGGCAAGCCCCTCTATTCGAAACCCCCTGGACACCTCGGACATCATAGACTCAGGGCCACAAATAAACGCTTCATCGGTGCTGGCGATGTCGATCAGGCGACTCTTTTGTAATTGATAACCCATTTTGTTATCAATTCTTCCGTTCAGCAGCTCAGCGCCCTGATCTTCCTGGCTCATGATATTGATCCATTTGAAACGCTCCAGATAAGCATTTTTAATGAAACTAAGCTCTTCCTTGAACATGACACTCTGACTTCTGCGATTCCCATAGATCAAGGTAATTCGGCTCTGCGGCTCAACACTCAACACCGATTTTATAATCGACAGCATGGGTGTAATGCCACTGCCCACCGCCAGGCACATGTAGTTTTTTTTCTGGTCTGCTTGTAACTGTGTGCCAAAATTACCCTGCGGCGGCATCACTTCAATCTGATCACCCACCTTGAAATGGTCATTAGCATAATTGGACAGTAGACCATCGCGCACACGTTTAATACCCACCCGAAGATGCCCATCATCTACACCAGAGCAGATTGAGTAGGAACGACGAACCTCTTCTCCGTCAATCAGTGACTTAAGTGTTAAAAATTGGCCCGGAGTAAATCGAAATTTTTCCTCAAGCTCGCTCGGGATCGCAAAAGTAATGCATACCGCAGCATCCGTTTCAGGTGTAATATCTGCAATAGCAAGTGAATAAAAATGGGTATCGGGCATGTTAACACCTGTTAAATTTCAAATTAGATTTTTTTGAAGTAGTCAAAAGGCTCCGCGCAATCATGACACTGAAACAGTGCCTTGCAGGCCGTTGAAGAAAATTCACTGACTCTTCGTGTATGAACCGAGTGGCAGTGTGGGCAACGTACATTGGCCTCGGGCGTATCTCGCCCAGCACTATTTTGTGCATCATCGGGCGCAGCAATACCATAGGCTCTTAACTCTGCTCGCCCCTTGTCGGTCATCCAGTCAGTTGTCCAGGCGGGTGAAAGCTGCGTTTTTACCTCGCACTGCTGGATGCCGCTTTCACGCAGTCGTACTTCAATATCTTCACGCATGACATCCATCGCCGGACAGCCAGAGTAGGTGGGCGTTATGACAACTTTCACCCGCTTACCCTCGCGCACCACATCCCGCAACACACCCATATCCCAAAGTGAGAGCACAGGGATTTCAGGGTCTTTTACATCATCGAGCATGCTCCAAAGCTCGAGACAGTCCGAGTTTCGTCGAAACCGTTCTCGCTCATATTGCACCTCAGACATAGTGGAAATACGTTGCATGTTATTACCACTGACAGTTGGGATAGCTGCGGTGAACAAATTGCAATTCGTTCAGTAAATGTCCCAGATTTTCAGTGTGATAACCTTCACGCCCTCCTCTTACAGACCAGTTGGTCTCGGGTACGCTCAGCGTTGCCTGCTGCAAAACGGCGCTAATCTCTGCAAGCCAAGCCTGCTTAAACAATCGGGCATCAACTGCAATACCCGCATCGATCAGACTCTGCTCCAGTGAATCATGCTCAAAAAGTTCTTCGGTATATCCCCAGAGATCGTCTATCGCCACCTGTATTCGCTGATGACTTTCTTCAGTGCCGTCACCCAGTCGCAAAACCCAATCTTTACTTCTGCGCAAGTGATAACGAGTTTCTTTGGCGCCTTTAGCAGCGATTGCCGCCAGTGTCTCGTCCTTGGAATCCACCAAACCAGGCAAAAAGTGACTGTGGTATACATCCAGCAGGAACTGACGTGCCACACTGTAAGCAAAGTCGCCACGAGGCAATTCGTTAATCA
>CAJWCA010000161.1 GCA_913020395.1 uncultured Cellvibrionales bacterium
AATCGCGCGTGTTGCACTGTAGCCGTCCATTACGGGCATTTGGCAATCCATTAGAATGACATGCACATTCTCACGCTGAATAATGTCGAGTGCGTCTTGCCCATCTTCTGCCAGCAAAACGGTGTGGCCAAGCTGCTTTAACATGGACGCCATGATCATGCGATTGACTTGATTGTCCTCCACCACAAGAATATTTTTTGCGACGGGCAGCATCGAGTCATTGCTTGCCGCTTGTGCTTCAACAGTGCCTCTTGCTTCGAGGGGAAACTCAAAAGTAAACAGTGAGCCCGGGTCATTGAGTTTGCGGCGATAGGACAAGGTGCCCTTAAGTCGGTTTGCCAGGCTTTGACAAATGGCTAGACCAATGCCAAGGCCCTCGTGTTTCCGAGTATAGGTCCCGTCGAGCTGAGAGAATGGTTTGAACAGCTCCTCTAGTTTGTGGTCGGGTATTCCGGGGCCAGTGTCGCCTATTTGGATGCTGATCAGCCCCTGTTTTTCCTCAATATTAAACTCAATGTAGCCATACTTGGTAAACTTTATTGCATTGCTGATCAAGTGGCGGAGCAGAAATAGGATCTTTTCTCTGTCGCCAAAATAGAGTCTGTCTGTTTGTAATGTAGAGGAGTGCTTGAATTCGAGGCCTTTTTCTCTGCAGTTTAATTCCAGCTTTTGCAGGGTGTTAGCAATGTCTTTCTGAAGTACAAATTCTTCATTGTTGAGTACAAAATTACCTGAGTCGATATCTCGCAGCATCAATACATCATCGATGTGCAGCATCATTTCCCCGCAGCTTTGTTTCGCCAATTGAATTTGTTGGCATTGATCTTTGGACAGTGCGTCGTCTAGCAATACGTCCAAAACTCCGTTAATGCCATGCATGGGGGTTCTGAGTTCATGACTAACACTCACAAGAAAACTGTCACGTTGCTGATCGCTTTTCCGGATACTCGCCGCTACTTTTTTGCTGATGAACCATGTCAGTAAAATGAGGCCTAGGGTAATAATGCTACCCATGATCAGTCCAATATTGGTCGAGCTCATCAATCTCGCCTCGATTTCGCTGATCGTGGCCTGATGATTGTTCCTCAAATCTGCAGTCAGCGCTTCCAAAGCCATGCTATTTCTGAGGTTGGCGGCATTCATTGTTTGAATGTTCTGCTGGTAGATCTTCAGGTTCTCTGGCTGTTTGAGAAGTTTGGCCGCCAGGTCAAAGGATTCGAAAAACTGTTGGTCAATAACGGTTTGAAGGGTGGCTATCTCTGCGGATTTAAGGTTTGTGAGGTTTTGTGCCTTCTGCAGGTGATGCATCAATTCCGCATGTAAAACCTCCGCGTCCTCGAGCATAAACTCGTCGCCAAGACCAATGGCATTACCCATTGTTGACTGAATAGCCAGGAGTTTAACGCTGGCATTCTCCAAATGCGTAATGCTGGGGTATTCCCTGTTTTTAACTTGGCCAAGTTTCAGGATATTGCTTTGTGAGTACTGATAATTCAGCCAGATAGAAGACAGCAGACCGACACTGCCGATGATGGCAATAAGGTAGATTAGCGTTTTGATGCGTCTTATATGGTCCACAGGATACTACCCCGTTCGGGTCGTCCGAGAGTGGCAGATTTTATCACATTTTGTTGTCCGAATAAAAACTGAATCCAGGTGTTGCTAAGAACCCCTCTATTATATATAGTCTATAACAAAGAGCGATTGACCCGACCTGGAGAAGAGCAATGACCTATGCCCAGCACCGCAGAATAATCGATGCAGATAGCCACGTTATAGAGTTGGATGATTTTTTGAGAAAGGCCGCCAGCGACGCCAATCTGGCCTTGTTGCCAAGCATGCTTGATCAGCAGGCGCTTCCGGTGGACCAAGAGAAAATGGAGGCTGGTTTCGCACTCTTTCGCAAGCGACAAGATGACCCTGGTTTGATGGCCGAGAGTGAAGAGACCGTTGTGGGCGACGTGTTGGGCGGGTGGAAACGACTGGGGGCCTTTGACCCGAACGAACGTTCTCGAGCGATGGATGTATTTGGTTATCAGCTCCAATGGGTGTTGCCCACCTTTTCGTTTCATCAGATTGCTCACGTTGATCAGGCAGACATCATGGAGGCGGGTGCCAGAACCTTAAACAAGGCGATGGGGGAGTTCTGTGCCCATGATAGAAGACTTAAAGCGATTGGGTATCTACCACTTAGTCTTGGGCCGGAAAAGGCCCTGAGCATTATGAATGAAGGGCTCAATGCAGGTTGTTATTCCTTTATGGTTGACACTAACGAACCCAATGACACCCACCTTAGTTTTACCCACCCTAATTTTGATCCTGTGTGGGCACGTTTTTGTGAGGTGGGGGCACCTTTTAGCGTTCACGTCGCAGCCAATGGACACTACAAGCCAGTTCCAAAAAGTTTTAGCAACAACGGTCGAGAAGCCCTGGTGCTGGGCGGGGATGCACCTCCGGGAGAGTTGGGTCTGATTACCATTAAAAACAGTGTAGAGATATTTCTGTCGGCCATGATTTTTGATGGTGTGTTTGAACGGCACCCAAACCTGCGTGGTATTTGTATGGAACATGGTGCATTTTGGGTTCCAGCATGGCTGAGAGGTTTGGATTTCACTGCCTCATCATATTTTAACCGACGTAGTTTCAATGAGCCTCCGGCTGCGACCGCTCGAAGGCACTTGAAGTTCTCTCCTTTTGCAGGGGAGCCCGTTGGATGGATCATCGAAAACACCGGGCCGGAAATGTTGGTCTTTGCGTCGGATTTTCCTCATCCCGAGGGCAGCTCAGACCCAATCAAAAAATTTGAGGCCACCATGGAAAACTGTGATCAGTCAGTTATGGACGCGTTTTATTATGGAAATATGGCTGAGGCAATGGGAATAGCTTAAAGCTCTATTGGCGCACGGCGTTTGTGAGTCAAACGCCATTACAGGGTGGGTTTGAAATCGATGACCACAGCAACGCAAGATGTTATATCACATAACGAAAAAAATAATGCTGTACTGTCGAAGAAGACGGTTGTGGCATTTGGTTCTGGCGCCATGGGTGAGGCAGTTTATCTCGCGTTGTTTAATGGCTTTATCACCATTTATTACAATCAAGTATTGGGGCTTTCAAATACGCTGATCGGCGTCGCCATTATGTTAGCCCTGATTGGTGATGCCATTACTGATCCGGTAGTGGGTATTGTGTCTGACCGATGGCGTTCTCGACATGGTCGTCGTCACCCGTTTCTGTTTGCCGCACCAATTCCTATCGCCATCTCGCTGTTTTTTATTTTTAGTCCACCAGATTCTTTTGTATTGAATTCGGAAGGGTCAACGCAGTGGGCTTTGTTTGCCTGGTTGGTTTTATGGACAATCATGAGCCGAGCGTTTATTACCTTGTACATTGTTCCTCATCTCGCTTTAGGGGGGGAGCTCTCTAAAGATCAGCATCAGCGGTCCCGTTTATTCAGTGCAAATTCAGTTTTTACCTATGTATCTAGCGCATTTTTCAGCTTTTTTGTATGGAGTTATTTCTTTGCAGGTGAACATGTTCGCGAGTCCGATGGTTTGTCTGTTCCTGGGCATCTCGATGCAGCGTCATATGGACCTTTAATCTTATTTTCTGCATGCATTGTCATACTGTCTATCTGGGGTTGCGCTGCGGGAACCTACAAGCAGGTGCCCACACTTTCTCAGGTGAGTGGAGATCTCCCTCGTTACTCGTTTCGTCACGTGGTTGAAGAGGTTCTGAGTACCTTCAAAAACAAGAATTACACCATAGTTATGTTTGGCTTCTTTTTCTTTATGATCGCCAGTGGCATCTATGACACACTCTACGTATTTATGGATACCTATTTCTGGGAGCTGGCGCCTGAGGAGATTCGTTGGTTGCGCTTGGTCTCTGCGCCTGCCGCAATGATTGGGGCATTGAGCGCACCGAGATTGATGCGTAGATTTGACCGTAAACCTGTGATGCTCAGTGCTCTTGCTGGCATGGTTGTTTTTACTCAGCTAACGGTTGACTTGCGTCTTCTTGGCTGGATGCCCGAAAATCACTCACCGAAACTGCTTCCAATTCTTATGGCAAATGCAGCGGGTTTTACCTTAACACTAGGTATTGGCAGTGTTGCAATTTTTTCAATGATTGGTGACATCATTGATGAGAATGAACTTAATACCGGCCTGCGACAGGAGGGGCTGTTTTATTCTGCCAGAGCTTTCTTCGCGAAGGCGTCCTATTCTTTTGGACATTTGGTTGCCGGTATCGCGCTAGACCACTTTGTACGCTTGCCGCTTCAATCTGCACCAGGGGATCTGGATGTTGATGTGCTAGTGCGCCTGGGTATTGTGGCGGGGCCAACCATGGGCATTGTGGCATTGATTTCACTAAATATTTATAGCCGCTACAAGCTCTCCAGGGAGCGCCATCAGGAGATTATTTCTTCTTTGAAAAATGAATCAATGAGTACGGTTTAGCTGCTAGTGCGTGGTGGTTCATGTTGTATCCGATGTCTGTTGAGGGGTAAACCTGGAGAACTGAAATGAAGAGTCAAGAGAGTAATATTGTCGCCCTTCGAGAAACACTGGGTATTTTCCCTACGGGTGTCACGATAGTAACCTCCGCGGATAGTGAGGGAAATTATGTAGGAATGACGGTGAGCAGTTTCAATAGTGTTTCGCTTACGCCTCCGTTGATTCTGTGGAGTATCGACAAGTCCAGCGCGAGTTACAGCACCTTTATTAATTCCGAGTACTTTGCAATTCATGTTTTGTCTGATGGGCAACAGGCATTATCGCAGAAGTTTTCGATTGGCGGTGAAGACAAGTTTGATGACGTTCGCACTGCGCTGAATGCCAATGGCGTACCCATTTTACCAGGATGTGCAGCCTGCTTTCAGTGTCGAGTTGAAAGTTGTTACGAAGGCGGCGATCACACCATTGTTGTTGGCAGGGTGCTCGAGATGGAAAAAACCACCAAAGCCCCGCTGGTATTCTACCGTGGTGATTATCACCGTGTTTCAAAATCCAATAAAGAAGTTGCCTGACATAACTGAGCATTCAATTTTCTTTGAAAAAAGACTAAGCAGGAGTATCGATATCCGTTTTTATTATACATGATCTATATCAATACTATTATATAGAATGTATATTATTGGGGAGGTGATTAATCTCAGCAGTTTCTAAATCTCACAGAGCTTTGACTGAACGGTCGGCCTGCCCTAACAATAAAAGAGGATTGAGTGATGCGCTACGATGTAAATTGTCTTCATGGAAATAAAAATGCCCGAGGAAAGTTTAATAAGTTATTTAAAAGGTCTCTGTTGGTCTCAGCTGTAGCCGGGGCTGCTGTCTCGGGAGGCACCCAAGCTGTGGCAGACGATACCTTCTTGCTGGAGGAGGTCATCATCACCGCTTCAAAACGTGCACTGTCACTTCAGGACACACCAATCGCGGTTTCTGTGGTAGGGCAGGAAGCCATTAAACAAGCAAAAGTAGTCGATATCACCGACTTGCAGGCTCTGGTTCCCTCATTGCGAGTCACCCCATTAGAGCGCTCAGCCAGTACCGGTTTTGCGATACGCGGATTCAGTAACGGTTCCGGCGGAGCGGGCGTTGAGCCCTCAGTCGGGGTTTTTATCGATGGCGTTTTCAGGTCGCGTTCTTCGGGCACCATCTTGGATCTGCCAAGGTTGGAGAGGGTAGAGGTATTAAGTGGGCCTCAAAGCACTTTGTTTGGTAAAAATGCGTCGGCAGGAGTGATCAGTATTGTGACCGCTAAACCCTCTCGGGAGTTTGAGGCAGAGGTGGAAGCGGGTGTTGGCAATTACGATCAACGACAGGTGAAGGGGTATGTTACCGGCGGGGTCTCAGACACTTTGGCTGTGAGTCTTTCTGGCGGAATGAATAAACGTGATGGTTATACAAAAAGCCTCACCGGATTTAATGACCTCAATAACCGGGATCGTTGGAATGTTCGCGGCCAAGCTCTTTTTGAACCCAGTGAACATGTCAATTTCCGTTTAGTCGCAGATTTCAGTGAAATAGAAGAATATTGCTGTTCGGTCAGTAATCTCATTAATGGTGGGACCGCAGGTGTGATTCAAGCGCTCGGTGGTCAGATATTGGATACTGAAGACCCCTTTGCCTATGAGTCTGTTCTAAATCGTGATCAGCTCAACGAGATTGAAGACGGTGGCCTGTCTTTGCATGCAAATGTAGACTTTGAAGGTTTTACCTTTACCTCATTAACGGCCTACAGGCGCAATGAATCTCGCACGAATGGAGACATTGATTACACTAGCCTCGGAATTGGTGAGGGGGTCTCTTCAATAGAAATCGATACACTCAGCCAGGAGTTTCGGCTCACCTCAACAAGCGATGGTTCGGTCAGCTGGATGTTGGGTGCTTTCTTGTTCAAAGAAGACATCGATACCGGGGGATACACCCTTTATGGGGACGATCTAAGAAATTATGTCAATACGCTGATAGGCGGTACTCTTCCATTGCTGGAGTCGTTAACGGGCAACGCTTCGGGCTCTTTTTTTGCGCCGGGGCTTGAAATAGAAAAGGCGTTTGCACAAAGTAATGAAGCTTATTCAGTATTTGGTACTGTGGATTATCACATCAATGAATCACTGACTGCGACCTTTGGCCTGAACTACACGAGTGATGACAAAGAGATTACGGCAACTCAAGTGCAAAACCCCGATGCCTTTTCGGCCCTGGACCTTGATGTTGTTGCCGGTGGAGCATTTAGTGCATTGAAGGGGCTGCAGTTCAGGCCGCAGTTGTTAGAGTATCCCAACGCAGTTGAGGACGGAAAGTCCTCGGATAGCGATACCACCTGGCTTACCCGTGTGGCCTATGAGTTAAGTGACGATATCAATGTCTATGCAAGCATTGCCACCGGGTTTAAGTCTTCTTCCTGGGACTTGAGCGATTTCTCGCATCCGCTATTGGCCGATGCGCAGGCGATTGCCGACGCTGGGATAGAGACTCCAAATCAGCAATACGGCTCTCGAAATTCAGCACCTGAGGAGGCAATGGTGTTTGAACTGGGTCTGAAAGCCAGGTTTGATAACAGCGCTGTTAATATTGCCATCTTTGATCAGTCGATAGAAAACTTCCAGACCCGTGGTTTCGATGGTGTAAATTTCATTTCGACCAATGCAGGCAAGCTTTCATCGAAAGGGCTTGAATTTGATGTAGTGTATGCACCTAGTGAGAGTTGGACGATCACTTTGGGTGGTACATACCTTGACCCCATCTATGATCGTTATGACAATGCTCCACCACCTATTGGAGAGAGCCAGCCGATCGACCGGTCCGGTACGCGTCCCGGGGGGATCCACGAGCTGAGTCTCTCTGGGTCGGTGGTTTATAAGTTGCTTATGGATAACGGTGTAAACGCTTATATTCGGACGGATTATCTGTATGAAAGTGATACGAAGATCAGTGATAATTTTCCTCAACTTTCAAGAAAAGTGAATACCGTGAATGCCAGTGCGGGCGTGTCGTTGAGCAATGGCATCAGTGCACAACTCTGGGCGCGTAACCTGAATAATGATGAGTATATATTCACAGGTTTTCCTGGGGTGGCACAGCCAGGCACGATTAATTCTTTTCCCAATCAGCCGCGCACCTATGGAGCCAGTGTTTCTTATGAATTTTAGGGAACTGTTCGTTTAAGGTCTTGCCCGTAAAGGTGTAAATGACATCGCAGTGGCTGAGGAGGTCGCTGCGATGTGTAAAGGTTGAAGTTAGTGTGGGAATGTTTGTCTAAGGTTGCAGGTTCTGTTTTTTGAAGGAGCTTTCGATGCCGCCAAAGATATAAGTCACTGTGTCTTCGATCTGCTGTTCGCGGTGCCCTCCAAATCGGCTGAAATATTCTGCCGCAGCCACTGAGGCTCCTGAAGACATTACCGTTAAGTGTTCTGCTTGTTTACGCGGGAAATCATATTCGCTCATCAGTCTGTCCACTAAGAACTTGGCCAGCTTTTTAGAGACTTTTTGTTCGATAGCCTGCAAGGCAGCATTGACGTCTGACTGTCCACGCAAAATGCGGATGATGTTGCCTTTAGAAAATTCGTCGAAATTCACCGTTACCATAAACGTCACGATTTCCCTGTAATCGTTGGCCTTATCAACTTCCTCTCGCTGGTGGTCATTGAACCGTTGGAACTCTCTGAGCAGCAGTGTCTGGAGTAACTCCAGGCGAGTATCAAAATATTTATATACCAGAGGTTTGCTGACGCCGGCGGCGTTGGTCAGTGCCTCCATGGTAAAGCTGTTCAATCCGTGTTCAAGCACTAGAGACTGGGCAACGTCCAACAGCTGGGAGCGTCTTTCTTCGGGGGCTAAGCGGGTTCTTTTTGTTGTTTTCATGGGGCGTATTATAACGACAAAACGGTTTTATTCTAGGAGGAAAATCTTCTGATGGCCTGGCGGGCAGGATTGTGTGTTTCTGAGTCGGCAGGACGATGAGATAAACTGAGGCGTGGAGGCCCGACGGGAGAGCTCAGCATAGCCTTGAGTGTGCGTTTTTGAGTGCGATGCGCGACATCTTCTATTGCGTATAATGCTCACATGCTTTTAAGAAATTGATCTTCCCTGATCATAGAATGTTCGCTAATAGTAATATTAGTGCAGGCAAACCCGACAACTGTAGATATTCTGGACAATTTATCGCGCTGCCTTCTGTTCAAAAAGTTTCTTCCTTCGAGAAATCCCCAGTGCCGCCAAGCCGAATAGCAGCAGGGCAATACTGTTAGGTTCTGGTACGGAATTAGGCGGAGTGGTGCTACCCCCTGCAGTTTCTGCAGTCACAAGCGTCACCGCGAGAGAGCTATTAGCTGTATCATTTATTGTCCGCCATATATCTTCTGGCAGCAGGTCTTTCTGAAATGCGGTGTGTGACGATGTTCCCCAGCCGCTCAACGCTGCGTCATCTAAACCCTCGTTAACGGGAAAGCCTGCTGATTCCGCATCTGGAATAACAACCGTGTCGGACTGATAATTTATACGGGATAGTCCCAAGTCAGCAGCCAGAAATGAGTTGGCATCGGTCAGCCATCCATTGTCCGAGCCGACAAAGCCGTCTGCCAAAGCAACGATTCCCAGGCCCGTACCGGAGCCGGCCCAGTTTACGGCATCAATCAAAAATCCTCGGGCGTCATCTCGGTCAGTGGCGCTTCCGTCTCTGTAATAATGCCAGTCGGCGTCCTGTCCGCTGACAAACGTGCGGTCGCCTCTTGCATCACTAATTTCGGTATTGTTAGCCAGAACTAAATCGGGGTGTACACCCAGATTAAAGAAGCCATCTGAACCACCACAGGCTGGCCGACAGGTGCTACCAATAACCAGAGCATCATAAGCGGTAAAATCAACCGTGCCTGAATTCCAGAATGTGATGTTCCAGTCATTGCTGCCGTCACTGTCCGGATCCCAAGTTCCTGCCTCCCTGGCTCCCCCGACACCAAGCTGGGAAATATTGCTGTTGTATGTATCTGTTCCGCCGAGCCACAATACATCAATTGTGCCCGCTTGTGTGGTCGCCGCAACGAGATAGAATGTCGCTATAACTAGTTTTATTTTTAGCTTAAACATGTCTAAACCTCCACTTTGTAAAGCCGCCTCTTTTTCTTTTTCTGCATATTTTGCCCATCGAAATGAGCAAGTTTTGTTCCATGCCAAAAAAGTAAGTTGAATCAAAGACTTATTTTTTTTGAGAATACGAAGTGTAAGATTTTTCGACGTTTTTATTGAAATGTGTAGGTCGTTTTTTTCCAATTGACGAATTTGACGACAATACACTGTGTAAAAACTTAATTAGATTTTTGTCTGTTTCTCGAAAGGCTTTACTAATTTGTGCCGTAGCATGAGTCTTTGGGCTTAAGGGGCTTTCGATTTCTGGCTGTCATCGGATTGTCCTGATCAGACTTTTTCTGTCCCTTCCAGCGCTTATCAAA
>CAJWCA010000162.1 GCA_913020395.1 uncultured Cellvibrionales bacterium
CCCCTTGGAATGGCGTTCATTGGCGCCCGTTGGCAAGAAGCCAAATTGATTGGTTTGGCCTATTCATTTGAACAGCGCAGTCAATCCAGAATTGCCCCCAAATACTTGGCAGAGCTTCCGCTTCAGAATTAAAAGCGGCTGGTTCTTCCCCTTAAAAAGCCGCTGCGATTCTGGCAGCCAAGCCCGCCGTCTGGTTTTCCCTGTCCAGGGGAGGGCTGGTTTCCGCAATGTCCATTAAAATGATTTTTGTATTGTGAATTTCTGCGCTGGTCTTTATTTTTTCCAGCAATGCAAAAAACCATAAAGGGTCGATACCCAATGCCGCGGGCGCGCTCACACCGGGCGCATGTGAGGCGGAAAATACATCCATGCATACGCTGAGGTAGAGATAGTCTTTTGTCGCGATGAACCGCTCGACCGCGTCCTCTGCTTCGCTTATTTTATTCCAGTGACAGTCGATATCTTCAATCCATTGCACCCTATTGTCTTCTGCATAGGAAAACAACGCGCTGGTATTGGCCTGTTGGTTTAAACCGATCACTTGGTAGTGGAATGCATTGTTGTTTGATTGTTGTGTTTCTGCAATCTGCCGGAAAGGTGTGCCAGAGCTCGGCTGTTGGGTGGCGTTGCGTAAATCGAAGTGGGCATCAAAGTTTATGATGCCCAGCGATCGGGTGTTGAGATCATTACCTAAGTATCTGGAAATTCCTTGAAAGCTACCCCAGGCAATTTCATGCCCACCACCCAAAATGACGGGGGTGCCGTTTTTTTCCAGTACCTTGCAAATAGTTTCGGCCAACTCACTTTGGGCGCTTTCTAATTCTTTATCTTCGCAATAAACCGTGCCTGCATCAAAGAGTGGGTGCTCATTGTGAAGGCAAAAGTTGCTTAATCTTTTTCGAATAGCATCGGGGCCTTCCGCAGCGCCAACGCGCCCTTTGTTACGACGAACGCCTTCATCACAAGCAAAACCAACTAGCGTTTTGGCTCCATTTAGCTCCTCTGTACTACTGGTAACATCAATGTTTTTGATCCGCTGGTGCCAGCGCCAGGTGGGCAAAGATTCTTCGCTGTCAATTCGCCCCTGCCAGAGTGACGCTTCACTTGTTTTATACATTGTTATTATCTCTTGGTTTTCCGCAGTGCCAGACTTGAGAGGGTTTGTGCATGTTAACGCCGTAACAGAGCTCACTGGGGTGAGAGATATCCCAGAGTGCAAGGTCGGCGTCGAACCCGATTTTTAATTGTCCTTTACTGTCGGCAAGATCGAGTGCGCTGGCCGCGTGTCGTGTGGCGCCGGTCAAGGCCTCCTCGGGCGTGAGACCAAACAGCACGCAGCTTTGGTTGAGGGCGAGTAATAGTGACGCAATAGGGGAGGTGCCGGGGTTCAAGTCGGTGGCCACCGCCATTGGCACACCGGCTGACCTCAATGCATCGACTGGTGGTTTTCGGGTTTCGTTCAGTGAGTAGAACGCGCCGGGCAACAATACGGCCACAACGGATGCTGCGAGCAAATGAGGAATGTCATCTTCTGCCAGATATTCGATGTGATCGACAGACAGCCCCTCAAATTCTGCGACGAGGCGGGCGCCCTTCAGGTCACTGAGTTGTTCAACATGGCCCTTTACAGGCAGCTTAAATGACCGGGCTTTTTCAAATACCCGGCGGCACTGTTCGGGTGAAAAACCAATACCTTCACAGAAAACGTCAACAGCGTCGATCAGGTTTTCTTTAACCAGAGCGGGCATCACACTGTCTACCAGCAGATCGATAAACCCATCGGCATTAAGTTTGAACTCTTCTGGCAGGGCGTGTGCGCCTAAAAAGGTTTTGCGAACGCTAAGCTGGCGAACTTTGCTTAGTTGATCGGCAACCCGCAACATTTTCATCTCGTTTTCAAGGTCTAGACCATAACCCGATTTAACCTCAAGGGTGGTAACACCTTCAGCGAGTAGTGCATCAACCCGACGCAGTGCCGATTGTAGCAAGTCGGCTTCGCTGCTTAATCGCGTGGCTTTTACAGTACTGGCAATGCCACCCCCTTTGCGGGAGATGGATTCATAGCTCTCTCCCTTCAATCTCGCCTCAAACTCCCTGGCCCGATTGCCGCCGTAGACCACATGGCTGTGGCAATCGATTAAACCGGGTGTCATCCATTGGCCCTTTCCATCGAATTGGCTGGCGCCCTCAAACTCAGGCGCATCATCGGCGGCACCCAGCCAGAGAATCTTGCCATTGGCCACGGCAAGCACTGCATCTGTTATTGCGCCATAGGAGGACGGGCGGGAGGGGTCGAAACTGGCGATGTGAATATTGTGTATCACTTGATCGGCGCTGGGCATGTTTTCTGGCTCATTTTGGCTTGGGTAAAAACTGTGTTTAGTCTACTTGTATATACAACCCTATACAAGTAGACTTGTCCCCCATGACAATTCCACGTTTTGCCCAAATTAAAGAGTTTCTTATAGGCCAGATAGAGCAGGGTGTTTTGATGCCCGGTGATCAGGTGCCTTCCGAAAACCAGTTGCTTGAACAGTTTAGTGTGAGCCGAATGACGGCCCGGCGCGCGCTTCAGGAGTTATCTGATGAGCAGATACTGGTGCGTACCCAGGGCTTGGGCACCTTTGTCGCCGACTCCAGACCGATGAGCTCGCTGCTGGAAATACGCAATATTGCCGATGAAATTGGCGCTCGCGGACACCAATACAGCTGTGAGCTCTTGTTTCTCGATGTGATTGAGACGAGCCCACAACAGGCCATCGACTTGTCGGTGCCGGAACAGAGTCAAATATTCAGCAGTATTTTACTGCACTGCGAAAACGGTTTGCCCCTGCAATATGAAGATCGCCTGGTCAACCCCACGTTGGTCCCTGACTATTTAAAGCAAAACTTTCTATTGCAAACACCCAATGCCTACTTGTCAAAAGTTGCGCCTATGACTGAAGCAGACCACGTGGTTGAAGCATTGTGTGTAGACAAAAATATTGCCTCGGCACTGGAGATTGCCGAGGAGCAACCCTGCTTGAAAGTGGGTCGTCGTACCTGGAGCAAGTTGGGCGTTGTGAGTTTCGCCCGCTTGTATTACCCGGGTAATCGCTACCGCTTGGGCGGACACCTGAACTTCTAGTAACACCTGTAAAAATGACATTGAGATAAGCGTTATGACTACAAACAAACCTGCATCACCACAAAACCGACTGGATGATACCCGTATTATTCGTGCCGCCCGGGGCAACGAGCTGTCAGCCAAAAGCTGGTTGACCGAAGCCCCCCTGCGTATGTTGATGAACAACCTGGACCCGGAGGTTGCCGAGCACCCACAGGAGTTAGTGGTTTATGGTGGCATAGGTCGGGCCGCGCGGGATTGGGCCTGTTACGACAAAATTGTAGAGGTTCTGCAGCGACTGGAAGATGATGAAACCCTGCTCATTCAGAGCGGCAAACCCGTGGGAGTCTTTCAAACCCACAGTAATGCCCCGCGAGTTCTATTGGCCAATTCCAACCTGGTGCCCCACTGGGCAAACTGGGAGCATTTTAACGAACTCGATAAAAAGGGTTTGATGATGTATGGCCAAATGACGGCAGGCTCCTGGATCTACATCGGTTCGCAAGGCATTGTTCAGGGGACTTATGAAACTTTTGCCGCCGTCGCCAAACAACATTTTGCCGGACAGGCAAAAGGGCGTTGGGTATTAACCGGTGGACTGGGTGGAATGGGTGGCGCACAGCCACTCGCGGCCACAATGGCAGGGTTTTCCCTGTTGGCGGTTGAAGTTGATGAGAGTCGAATCGACTTTCGTGTTCAGTCGGGTTATCTCGATAAAAAAGTCACATCTCTGGATGAAGCCTTAGCAATAATCGAAGACGCCAAAATTAAAGGTGAATCGATCAGTGTTGGTTTACTGGCAAACGCGGCAGATGTATTTCCCGAACTGGCAAAGCGTGGCATAACGCCCGATGTAGTTACCGATCAAACAAGCGCCCACGACCCTCTCAACGGTTACTTACCACAGGGGTGGACAATGGAATATGCTAAACAAGCTCGCCTGGATGATGAGGCCGGCGTTGTTCTGGCCGCTAAAAAGTCGATGGCCGTGCAAGTAAATGCCATGTTGGCCTTACAAGACTCCGGCGCCAAAACGTTTGACTACGGTAATAATATTCGCCAAATGGCGAAAGAAGAGGGCGTGAACAATGCCTTCGATTTTCCCGGTTTTGTTCCAGCCTACATTCGGCCATTGTTCTGTGAGGGCATTGGACCTTTCCGTTGGGTGGCTCTGTCGGGCGATCCAGAAGACATCTATAAAACCGATGCAAAAGTGAAAGAATTAATCCCCGATGATGCCAATCTACACAATTGGTTAGACATGGCCCGTGAGCGCATTCAATTTCAGGGTTTGCCCGCGAGAATTTGCTGGGTGGGCTTGAAGGATCGCGCGCGCTTGGGGAAAGCATTTAACGATATGGTTGCCAGTGGTGAGCTGAAAGCGCCGGTTGTTATTGGCAGGGATCATCTCGACTCCGGCTCCGTTGCCTCTCCAAACCGGGAAACAGAGAGTATGTTGGACGGCTCGGATGCGGTCAGCGACTGGCCGCTGCTTAATGCACTGCTCAATACGGCGGGTGGCGCAACCTGGGTGAGCTTGCATCATGGCGGCGGCGTTGGCATGGGTTTCAGTCAGCACTCTGGAGTGGTGATTGTGTGTGATGGCAGTGACGAGGCCGGCAATCGGGTTGAGCGTGTTCTGCGCAATGACCCCGGCACGGGTGTTATGCGCCACGCCGATGCGGGTTATGACATTGCTAAAGATTGTGCCCGGGAAAATGATCTGGACTTACCGATGTTTGAAACCCCGTCTGCGTCAGGAGGGGTTCGCTGATGTCCCATTTTATTATTCACCCCGGCAAATTGAGTTTGAGTGACCTGTATTCTTTGCATCACGAACCAGTGACGATTGAGTTGGATAAAGACTGCGTGAGCGAAATTTTTCGGGCGACCGAAATCGTTAACCAGGTAATCAGAGACGGGCGCACCGTTTACGGCATTAATACGGGATTTGGTCTTCTGGCAAATACCCGCATCGAACCTGAAGAACTGGATACATTGCAGCGCAGTATAGTGTTGTCTCACGCGGCGGGCATCGGTGAATTTATGTCGCCTGCAACCGTTCGATTGATGATGATTCTTAAAATCAATTCTCTCGCGCGAGGGTATTCGGGAATTCGTTTGAGTGTGATTGAAGCACTGATCACTCTGGTCAACAAAGAGATTCATCCCTGTGTGCCTAAAAAAGGCTCCGTAGGTGCCTCGGGAGACTTGGCACCATTGGCTCACATGAGTGCGATTTTGTTGGGCGAAGGCGAAGCCTTATACGAAGGTGAACGAATTTCAGCGAAAGTTGCGCTTCAGTTGGCGGGACTTGAACCCATCGCGTTGGCGCCAAAGGAAGGGTTGGCTCTGTTAAATGGCACTCAGGCCTCTACGGCTCTGGCCTTGGAAGGGCTGTTTTACGCTGAGAACTGTTTGGCTGCGGGCACCGTCGTTGGCGCGCTTTGTGTTGAAGCGGCCAAGGGCTCACGCAGTCCTTTTGACGAGCGTATTCACCAGGTGCGAGGCCACCAGTCGCAGATCGACATGGCCTGTGCCTATCGAGATCTACTGGGGCATTCGGATATCGAAGCCAGTCACGCCAATTGTGAAAAAGTGCAAGATCCCTATTCGCTGCGTTGTCAGCCACAGGTGATGGGTGCCTGCCTGCAACAAATTCGAAATTCTGCCGAAATCATAGTCACCGAAGCGAACGCGGTATCTGACAATCCATTGGTGTTTGCCGATGAGGGCGACATAATCTCGGGTGGTAATTTCCATGCCGAGCCCGTGGCGATGGCCGCAGATAATTTGGCGCTGGCCATTGCTGAAATCGGTTCCCTGTCAGAGCGAAGAATGGCTCTGCTCATAGACTCAAAACTGAGTGGCCTGCCACCTTTCCTGGTGGACAATGGCGGTGTGAACTCGGGTTTTATGATTGCTCAGGTCACCTCTGCGGCGCTGGCCAGTGAAAATAAAAGCCTGGCTCACCCGGCCAGTGTTGACAGCCTGCCCACTTCGGCGAATCAGGAAGACCACGTTTCCATGGCGACATTTGCCGCAAGGCGACTGGCTGACATGAATGAAAACACCCTGGGCATTTTGGCCGTTGAATGGTTGGCCGCCTGTCAGGGCTTAGATTTTCTGGAGGGTTTAACGTGTTCGGCAGCTTTGGAGCAAGCGCGAATTATCTTGCGAGCCCAGGTGCCTTTCTATGACAAGGACCGCTACTTCTCCCCAGATATAGAGAAAGCATTTTCTCTACTCGAACGAGGTGAACTGAAAGGGCTTGTTCGCGATAAAATTCTTGTCAGCCACTAAAAAATAACTTCGCCGTTATTTTACTGACGCTGATCTTTGTGTTTGAACTGTTCGCTGGTCCTGTCGTGATCAGCGTTGTAGAAGTTTGTTTTCCACATCTCAACAAGCGCCTGATTCTGGTGGTCCCAGGGGTGAAAATCATCCCTGAAGTATTCCTTGTAAGGCCGCCTGATCAGGCGGACCACCCCTTTTTTACCAAACAGGTATTTGGCAAATCCCTTAATGGCCCGCCAGCGGGGAAACGACCTGGACCACCATAAAAGACCTACCATATAACAGCTGATGCGAATCACAAACATCGTTGTGGCGACTTTCATGCACTTGTGCAGAAGGGCCCTATCACCCTCACAGCTCATGAACACGTCGAAGGCAACGGCTTTATGTTCAATTTCCTCTACCGCATGCCACAATAGCAATTCGCGAATGGGTTCATCCAGGCCGTCAAACGTTTCCGGGTTGTTCAGCGCGTGATCGGCCATTATGGCTGTTATGTGCTCCATGCCGACGGTCATGGCGAGGCGGGTGCGGTCGGGTCGATCTTTTTTGAATTTTTCAATATCACGGGCGAGATGTCTCTCAAGACGCATTGCGTCGAAACCCAAGTCGTTGAGTTGCCGGTTCATTTGTTTGTGCTGGTGGCTGTGGTGACCTTCCTGACCGATAAAACCTCGAATCTGTTTTTTTAATTCGGGGTCTTCTACCTTGTCGCGATAGAGGCGAACAGAATCGATAAATTCACCTTCGCCGGGTGGAAAGGTGGCCGATAGCGCTGCAATGTAGGCTGATTTAAGTGGGTTGTCATCAAAGAAGAAACGCCGCTGAGTTTTCTCAAACGGAAACTTCATCTGACGGGGTTTTACAACAACGGGCATGTCCATAGAATTTTCCATAGCTTAACTATGACCCATTGCCCCTGTGAGAAACAGGTGATATCGTACAAAAAAATGGTGATTTCAGCTCATTATGACAATTCAACATGATTCAGAAGGCAGTGAGAGTTACATCGCCGGGGATTACCTGGCGGCCATGCGGGACTTTGCTTTGGCCAAGAGCATTGATGCCCTGACCCTGCTGAATGGCAGTCAAATATCCTTTGAAGACTTGTTGAACCCGCCGACGCGAATTCCCAGTGAAAACATGAACCAAATTGCGTCCAATCTATTCCACGCGCTCAAGTCCCCCTATACCGGTGCAGTAGACCTGGGCCTTGGCATGTTGATATCAAGGCACGGTTTGTTGGGTATCGCCGCGCAGGGAGCTCACAATTTGATGGAAGCCTATGAAATTGTGGCCCAGTATTTCAGCACCCGTACCAGTGCCCAGGAAGTTGAGCTGAGCTCCGAGGGTGATCAGCTCAAGATGCGCTTGATTTCTAAAGGTGAGAGCCGTATGAAGTCTGAGGTGCGGCAATTTATCGATTTGTCTACCTTAGTCTCTATCGTCAACTGCGGGCATCAAGTGCTAAAAAGTGTAGATGAACTGCCTGGCCGGTCGGAGATTCGTATGGCGTGTGAAGAACCGAATGATTTTCCACACGCCCGCCTGAGTGAGCTGGTCGATGTAAAGTTTAGCCGGGAGACTATGGAACTACGCATGCCATTGAGCTGGATGAGTCACCCTTTACGCTCGGCTAATTCGGAACTCACAAAAGCCGCCGAAGAACGATGTAAACATGAATTGAGGCGAATGAAACCAACGGACCTTGTAGAGGAGATTCGCGGTCGACTACAAGGCAGTCAGGGTGTAATGCCAACGCTTGATCAAATGGCCCAGCAACTGTTGATGTCTTCAAGCACCCTGAAACGCAGGTTGAATCAACAGAAAACGAGCTTTCAGGCTTTGAAGGCTGAAGAGCGTTTTGAACTGGCCAAAACGTTGATTGTCAGGGGCAATTCGGCAGAGTCAATTTCAAGTCAATTGGGTTTCAGTGACGCTTCAAATTTTACCAAAGCTTTCAAAACCTGGAGTGGAATGACACCCAGGGCTTTTAGGGAGAGCTTACCTTAAGGGTTGGCCTGAATCGGCATCTCGATTTGCGCACAACACCCTTCGGCATCTGGATTGTTGTAGACCCTCAGGTGGCCATTATGGGCTTCTATGATTTGACGGCAAAGTACAAGGCCTATCCCAGAACCTTTTTTCTTAGTGCTGTAGAAAGGTACAAACAGATTGTCTGTGTTACTGATGCCAGCTCCTTGATCACAGAGGTTCATTGTGTAAGCACTTTCCGTGCAGTGTTGTGAAATTGTAATAACACCCGAAGGGTTTGAGTGAGCCATTGATTCAATAGCATTTTTTATCAAATTTATAAGCACCTGTTCAAACTGTACCGGGTCGATGGACAGGTGAATGTCATCGCTCGCTTCTAGCTGGATTGTCTGATCTTCAAACAGGCGGGCGACACGCTCCAACAGACTGTTGACCAAAACCTTCTCCCTTGAGGGCTCCGGTAGTTTTGCCAGTTGTTTATAGCTATTCACAAATTGGCCAAGGCCACTGGCGCGATCTGCAATGATGCCAAGACCTTCGATAATATCCTGATTGTGTTCATCTTCTTTATCTCGCCGGCTGACAAAGCGGCTGAGAGTTTGACTAATGGAGGCGATAGGTGAAAGCGAGTTATTAATTTCATGGCTAATGACCCTTACCAGGCTCTGCCAGGCCTTTCGTTCTTCACTTCGCAGCAGAGTTCTCACGTCGGTGATGAACAGTAACTTATGTTGCAGGCCCGACTCTCGAAACTCCTCCACGTGAACATTGAAGCGGCCCTGTTGATTGCCGAGAGATAATTCCACCACTTGGTTGCGGCCGCTGGTGAAAGACTGCACAAACGCAAGTTGAGACAATAAAGTATCATGTGAACCTGTGTGTTCGAGTTGAAACAAGTTTTTGGCCGCGGGATTGAGAAAACTGATTTCGTTTTTCTCGCTCAGTGCCACAATCGCCACATCGATATGTTTTATCACCGTGTGTGCCAGGCGTTGACTTTCGACAGATTCTGAACGCTGTTGGCTAAGCCGTTGGGCCAGACCGTTGATGGATCCCAATAGATTGTTCAGGGCCCCATGCCCCTCTACGGGGCGGGCTCTGAGGCTGTAGTCTCCCTTTATCATGGCGTCTAGTAAGTTGCTTAAACTGCGGAATTGATAGGCGGACTTGTGATAGATCTGGCCACTGGAATACAGTATCAACATGCTACCCATGAAAGCGCTTAGAAGGGTCAACCAAATAGAGACTTCTGCATAGACCATGACCCACAGTAGTAAGGCTAACAAAGGAACAGTTGACAATAGCGATAACAACATCAGTCGCATTTCAAATGTGTGCTTTTTGGGTAACTTATTTTGGGGCACGATTTGTTCTCGTTTAGTCCTTGGGGTCAGCCTTGTTGTTCCTTGAGATTTTTCCACTGTCGATAAAATGCACTTCGGCTAAGCCCCAGTGAGCTGGCGGCTTTAGGTGCATCTCCGTCAAAATAGGCCAATCGTTTTTCAAACACGTCGGCTTCA
>CAJWCA010000163.1 GCA_913020395.1 uncultured Cellvibrionales bacterium
TCAGAAAATACTGCAGAATTGCAGACTAGACAAAATATAAAAAAGGCGGCCCGGCGCCTCGCCCAAGGAAAAAAGCTATAAACTCTACCGACCATTTGCGCCCCAGCTGTCATACATCGACCACCTTATTGCATAGACTTAAAAAAGGTTTTAATCGAGTCAACTTCCCACATGGTGTCCTGGAAACCCAAATTAATTAATTCGTCGCAAAAAGGTTTGGCGAACAACAGATAACTTGCCGCGGTTGCCCCGCCTCCATGGGCGGTTGAGCCGGTGGAGCGAAGAAAAAAGCGCATACTTTTAGGCAGGTACCGAATATTCCTTCCCGCCATTTTATCCAACTCACGAGATGGCGAAATCACCAAACTATCCACCGGACGCAGGGGGGAGTCAGTGGCCTCAAGTACCTCTTTGGGCACCAGTGCCAGCAGCTCATTCACACGATCTAGACGTTCGATATCACATTCAAGGCTATCAACAAATGCACTGTTCAGCAGGTGACCCACTATTTGCCCCATGGACGGCGAATGTTTAGTGATTGTGCGATGTTTAGCCCACTGAGCAGGATTCCGGTTGCCCGACACACCGACCACAAATACCCGGTCGGCCCCCAAGTGCAGGGCCGGACTAATTGGCGCCAACTGTCTTAAGGCGCCGTCACCAAAATATTCTCGCCCAATTTTAACACTGGGGAATATGGTGGGGATTGCCGAAGAAGCCAATAAGTGATCAACATTCAAGGTGTCAGCGCGTCCGACACGACGATAGCGCCGCCAGGCGTCATGCCCGGGGCTCCCCTGGAAAAAACTCACCGATTCACCCGTGGTATACCCCATGGCGGTAACACTGACCGCATCGAGTTTGCCCGACTGAATGTTCGTTTCTATATTTTCAAAACGAATGACCCGGCTCAACAATTCGCGCAAAGGATCATTGTCGAGAATTGACAAAGGTTTGTCTCGCCCCATTCCCTCGTTAAATAGAGACAAGCCCAGCTTACCTACGCCTTTACCCAGATCAAACCAACCGTGTTTATAGATCTGAGAGAGATTAATATTTTTCCAGATGCGATCGAGATCGTGTACCGCTTCTCGAAAGCTCCCCTGGTGGGCCGCCAGAGCAAGCGCATTGATGGCGCCGGCAGAGGTGCCGCAAATGATCGGGAAAGGGTTTTCATGTGTTTCAGGGAGAATATCGGCCAGTGCCTTTAAAACACCGACCTGGTAGGCCGCTCGTGCACCACCACCCGACAGAATTAGTGCATTTTTCATTTTCGGGTGTCGTGTTCCTGTACAGTCATATTGAATAGATGCGCGCGCTCTGCCTTAGAGTGGCGCAAATTGACAAAAAATTCAATACAGACCTTTCCCAGGTTCAGGCAGAAAAAATCTCGGACAGCCGCTTGGCCAGTAGGAGGTCACCTTTGACCGCTACTTTACCAAACATGAATGCCTGCACACTACCGAGGCTTCCAGCCATGACGCTGGCCAGGGTTTCACTCTCCATGGTGAGCACGATGGAGGGGTTTTCGTGCTCGCCTTCAGAGACGGTACAAGCGCCCTCGTTGATGGCAATAAAATAATTGCCGCCGTCGAGAAGCTCAAACTGATAGACGATATTCAGGCCTGTGGCGGCGGGTGGATAAAATTTATCCGCCAATCGCTCAAACAGGCCTGCTACTTGTGACATGAGACCTGCGCTTTAAAAAGCGAAGTCTTCGGCCGGCAGTTCCATCAAACTGTCGGCGCCTGACTTAATGGTATCTACACAGGTTCGGGTGCGAGGCAAAATGCGTTGGAAATAGAAGCGCGCCGTTGTGATTTTGGCTTTGTAGAACGCCTCTTCCTCAGTGCCCGCGGCCAATGCTTTTTGCGCCTTATCTGCGGCCATAGCCCACAGGTAAGCGAGCGTGGCATAACCGGAATACATCAGATAATCCACCGATGCAGCACCGGCTTCATCGGGGTTTTCCATCGCTTTCATGCCAATGTGCATGGTGATATCACCCCACTCTTTATTGATCGCTGCAAGCGGCTCAACAAATTCTTTCATGGCGTCATTGTCACCCTGATCTTTACAGAACTGGTGTACATCCTTGGTGAATCCTTTCAGCAATTCTCCACCGGAACCCAATACCTTACGGCCGATAAGATCCAGCGCCTGAATGCCTGTGGTGCCTTCGTACAACATGGAAATGCGGCAGTCCCGAACATTCTGCTCCATGCCCCACTCGCTGATGAAGCCGTGGCCACCAAAGATCTGTAAACCCAAGTTGGCCGACTCATAACCCACCTCGGTAATAAACGCCTTGGCAATGGGTGTCAGGAAGCTCAAGCGATCATCTGCGGCTTTGCGGTCTTCTTCAGACTCCGCATTCTGCAGAATATCAACCTGTTTAGAGGTCAGGTGAATCATCATGCGCCCGCCTTCTGCAAATGCCTTCTGGGTGAGCAGCATGCGACGAACATCGGGGTGAACAATAATTGGATCGGCGGGACCCTCTGGGTTTTTAGGGCCAGACAAGGAACGCATTTGCAGGCGATCGCGTGCATATTCAAGGGATTTCTGGAAACCGATCTCAGCGTGGGCCACACCCTGAATCGCGGTGCCCAAACGAGCGGTATTCATGAAGGTGAACATGGCCATCAAACCTTTGTTCTCAGGTCCAATCAGATAACCTTTGGCAGAGTCGAAATTCATAACACAGGTAGCATTGCCGTGAATGCCCATTTTGTGTTCGATTGAACCACACTTAACCGCGTTGCGATCAATGATATTGCCCGCCCCATCGACGTTCATTTTAGGCACGATGAAGAGTGAGATACCCTTGGTGCCCGCTGGCGCATCCGGCAGGCGAGCCAGAACGATGTGAATGATATTCTCTGCCATGTCGTGCTCGCCGGCAGAAATGAAGATCTTGGTGCCCGTAATGGCATAGGAGCCATCGGCATTCGGCTCAGCCTTGGTGCGCAACATACCCAGGTCGGTACCGCAGTGAGACTCGGTCAAACACATGGTGCCTGTCCAGGCTCCCTCTACCAGCTTGGTGAGGTAGGTTTCTTTCTGCTCTTCAGTGCCGTGCGCGTCAATGGTGTTCATACAGCCGTGAGACAGACCCGGATACATGCCCCAGGACCAGTTGGCAGAACCTGTGAGTTCGCTCAGTACGGTGCCCAGTGAGCTTGGCAGGCCTTGTCCGCCGTGTGCTTCACTGTGAGTCATCGATGGCCAGCCGGCCTCAACAAATTGGCTATAGGCCTCTTTAAAGCCGTCTGGGGTAGTGACAACACCGTCTTCCCATTTGCAACCCTGCTCGTCTCCCACTTTATTGAGTGGCCAGAGCACATTTTCAGAAAACTTGGCGCTCTCTTCGATAATGGCACTCACTACGTCGGGGGTAGCCTCTTCGCAGCCTGGTACGGAGGCGTAGTGGCCTTCATAGTCAAACATTTCAAACAGTGAGAACTGGATATCGCGTAGGGGCGCTTTGTAATCAGCCATTGTGGAGTAACCTCTGGTTATAGCAAAAATGGAGAGTAAATTAACTGTGGCAAGAATCCTAAATTACTAGTTTAGTCACAATAGCGAAACCGACCAGATTAGGTATCATTATTTGCCGACAGATAGTGACTAGCGAGTCTGATTTGATGCTGCCAAGCCTTAAATGTCGGGAGCTGCAGTGGTTGGGGGGCTCTTCTATTGAGAGTCATGCTATTGAGAGTCACTGTCCATCGCGGCAATGAGCGGTTCTACTAATTCCAGTAAACGTTGGTGTGATGACAACATATCCTTACCTTCACTCAGGTTGGCGAGTTGACGGTCAAAGTCCTGTTGCTGCGGCTTATCGAGTGCCTGGTACCAGTGAGCCGATTCAGCCCCCTCACCCGGCGCCGACACCTGTCCTGTTGTCTCGGGTAAACTCAATACTTGCCGCTGTGCGTGGGTGCGCTGCTTCAGAATTTTCAGGTGTGTCAGTGCGCGCCCCAGGATGACATAAGGGAAATTTCGGTGGCGGCTGGGGCCATAGGCGATGGTGCGCCCTCCCAACGGCATCACTTGTTTGATTCTGAGACTGGCCAGTTTATCAGAGTAGATCCACGCAGCGCCGCCACCCACCAAGGAACTCACAAACGCCACAGCCCCCAGTGAGGCACCCAAAGTAACCGCATCCAGCGCGGCACCAGCGGCCGCACTGGCACCCGCCGCAACCACCGTGAGTTGAGTTTTACTCAAGCCCCACAGATACCAATCTCGCATGCTGAACAGATCGCCCAACTGAAGTTCCTGGGCATCCTCCTCCCGAATCACCCGGCGGAAATCAAACAGTTTTTCTATCGTGCGGCGCCCTTTTTCCTCTCTTCTTCTCTGGAAATTTTTGTATTGGAACTCCAGCGCTTTGACAAAGGCTTTTGGCTCACCTTCTGGGCCGATGTTCTGCTCTTCTACATGACTGACCATCTCAACCAGCATTGTGGCGATGGCACTGGCCGCACGATGATTGCGCGCCTGGCGTTCACCTTTCAGGCGGTCAACCGCCAGGTCGAGACTGGCACGCCAGCTCTCGTCTAAATGAGCAAAGGTCGACAGCAGGTCTATGCGTTTATCGAACTCGGCATTCATTGCATTAAAGGAGCGAACTACTTGGAAATATTGGCCAAGCACATCTCGCCACTGCTGCTCATAGGCACCATCGCCCATGCTGTTGATCAGCGCCAGGCTCGGCCGACCGGTCCAGCGCAATATTTCCATTTCCGCTTCATAGTCGTTGCCAAAGGGCACAGATCCATCAACCACATAAATAATGCCGGCACCATTTAAAACGGGTTGCAGTAATTCACACTCATCGGGGAATTGCCCGGTATCGCGAAACGTTTCAACAAATCCGCGAACCGTTGACTGGCGATCGGCGACGGAATCGTTGTGCTCCTCCAACCACCGGAGCACTTTTCGAGCCCGTTGAAACCCGGGGGTATCAACCAGCGTATAAAGCTCCTGGCCATCAACACTCATGGGGAAATAACGACAGCGAGTGGTGGTGCCCGACTGACGCGAAATAGCAATGCTGTCATCCTCAGTCAGCGTGGCAACCACACTGGACTTACCTTTATTGGGATGACCCACTACCGCAAACAGAGCACCACTCATCACTCTTTCTCCCTGTTTGGTAACATTTGCCCTGGCAAAAGGATCACTTCAGAGCGGTTCAATGCTTTCACAAATCGGCTCCACTCGACAATATCGGTCTCACGTAGGGACTGCCCTCTGGCAGCCAGAGGTAGAAGCAACACCTGTTCAAAATTAATGTTTAGCAGGTGCTCAATGAAATCAGACAGCTCTGCCAGCGGCGGCTCCCAGGATTTCAGGGCGAGCACGATCTGGGTGTACTTGCCGTCAGCCAACTGTCTAATCAAGGCCTCATCCTGATCAATGGAGCGGGCGCCACCCGCCTGTGCGACCGGGTGAGAACCTTCATACGAGGGGAATAAACACTGGATGAATTCTGGGTCGCTGCAATCAAGCTGAGACCAATTGATCAAGCCGACCTTATCGAGTGAATATAAGCCGGCGTCTCTCGAGTCAACCTTTTCGGAGATGTATCTAGACACATTCTCCTCATCGCGATTGAAGCCGTGCTCACTGGGTTCCAATGAGCGGGTGGACACCCGGTGATCGGTCAAACGCCTGAAAATACCATCAACTTCCGGGTGCGCATCAATCACTCGACGGCAGTGCGCCCTGAGCTGATGTTTGCTCACCCCCCACAAAATCCACCGGGGCAAAACGCCGTAGAACAATACACTCAGTACCACAAACTGCCACCATAAACCCAGTTGCTGAGCTGCCTGAGCACTCAATAACGGTGCCTGTGTGTGGATACGAAAGTAACGGCTGGACTCAAGCAGTGCGAGGTCGGGCACGGCCTGGGGCGCAAAATGATGCCAGGGCCATGCCATCCACTGAGTAAGTTGATATACGCTTGCCGCATCAAGGTTCAGGGTGGAACTCCAGCCAAAGGCCAAATCCTGAAAACTCACCATGAGCAACAGACAGATTAACATCCCAGCATGATAAGCCAGGGCCAGCCTTTGGGCATGCCAGAGGAATATCCATTTTTTAACGTCGTGATAAAGATAGTCGCGCTGGTTGAACTGCTTCGCCAACACCTCCCAGGTTTTGCGAAAGCCTGGGAGCAAGCGCGCTAATAAACTGCTGAGTTGCCCCGCATTTAACAATACAAGAAAGTCCTGAAAAGCCGATAGCCCCGGGATTTTCCCGACGGCTCGTGTTGGCAACATGACAACAAGTGTTAAGAGGCACAATAACAGCTGGAGAAAAACTAACACGGCAAATACCAGCAGTAAGTTGATGCGCTGCCACCCGTCATAATCAAAGGTAGCCAGTGCGGTCAATACACCCAATAACAGCCCCAAACCCAACAAAACAAGGTTAATACTGCGCAACCAGGCCTGAGCATCACCCAGCAAACTGCTGCCCTGGGCGAGCTGCTGAAGCCATGCCCGCAGGTGCCGGCGCTTTTGGACTTTATCTTTTGGGGGCTCACCGAGCGTTATACCGATTGCGCGGTCGCGTTGAACCAGTTCAGCCGTGGAAAAGCGGGCGTCTTCGTGCTGCTGCCATTCCAGCGCAATGAGCAGGTCTAAGGGCGTGACAATCTCAGCAGGTCTTTGACGAATAGTGTTGTCCCTTACATTCATTGCATCTTCCCTAAAGCCGCTTACGGTACTCGCCGGGTGTAATGCCGGTCCACTTTTTAAACGCCCTGAAAAATGCACTGCTCTCGTCAAAACCCAGGCGCTCGGCGATACAGGTATTGCTAAGATCCGGGCAGCCCAGGTAGTGGAACGCGGCTTCCATGCGACACTCATCTTTAATGCGCTGATAAGAGGTTTCTTCGCCTTGCAGTCGTCGGCGCAGCGTTGTAACCGACAGATTCAGGCGCGAGGCGACCGCCTCCGCACTCGGCATAGACACACTCACATCCTTTGACAGAATTGCCCTGACTTTAGACTTCAGGCTGGATTGGGTGGAGTCATTGATCACCAGGTGATAGGGGGCGGAGCGAATAAAATCCATTAAGGTTTCCTGGTTTTGCACCAGGGGGTAATCCAGGTATTCCGAAGAAAAGCTAAACCCACAGAAGTCTTGCTCAAACTTAAATTCGGCCGGATAGATCTCGGCCATCTGCTTAAACTCTTCCGGGCAGGGAAAAGAAAAATGCAGCGCCTCCAGCTCAATTTCACGCCCGATTAACCAGCAGTTAAATCGATGCCATACGGCCAGGCTGGTGCGAACCTGGTTTGGGCTCACATTCGCCAGCATTTCACGCCATTGCTCTTCGGTGACCGAAGAAATGCCGCACATCGACACCTGTGCAATTCCGTCTTTTTCTTCAATATCGTTTTTAACGTAAAAACCGCGGCAAATTTCACAGAATTCACTGGCACGGAGTATGGCCTGTCGCAAATTAGTGCACTGAATGACCGTTAAACACATCAATCGGAAAGAGCCATTACGCACTTTGCCGCCACTGAACATGCCAAAACACTCATCCTGCATGAGCCACATCAGTCGCTGGTATAGCTGGCCATATTTTATGGCAGAAAAGAAACGTGTTTCCTCCAGAGCGGCTCGATCAATTCCCAGCTCTTGTAGGATATCGTCGGTATTACAGCCGTTATCTGTTGCCGCCTGTAACAACGAGAGCGCATAGGATGTGGGCACACTGGTGGTATCGGTGTTCACTTAAATAGTCTCTTTACCCCATTTATGGCGGCAACTAAAAGAAATGCCGCCAGAACTAACACTGCTAATAGTGCCACACATGCAAGGAAAAAACTCATGGCTTTTTCGACTGGCAAGTCCCAACCGATGATCGCCAGGGCGATAAATGACAGGCCAGCCAACATAGAGACAACAATAACAGAGCGTGTTTTGCTCTTGTCACTTCTGCGCTTAAACGTAAACATAGTGTTATTACTCTGGTATCAATTTCTTCAAGGCGTAGGCCAATCCATCGTCATCCGCCGTTTTGGTGACAAAATTCGCCGCCCTCTGCACAGAGTGCTCCGCATTGCCCATCGCAACGCCTGTGCCCGCCATCTGTAAAAAAGGGATATCCGAGTCTGAATCTCCCAATGCCAGAACCTGCTCAGCGCCAACCTTATGATGATCAAGTAGCCAGTTAAATGCATTGGCCTTGTTGGCCTCTCTTGCGATCACACTGGCAAACAGCCAGTTGGGCCGGGCCGGAAAGCGGGCATAGGCAAAAATAAACCGGGGAAACTCCGCCTCCAGTGCTTCAAGCTGCCCCTTGTGTTTGTTTTCATCAACGCCGACCAGCAATTTATGAACACTTGGTGCGGATGCATGAACAAACGAATCAAACTCGGCAATGTGCGCCACTGACCTCAAATGTTCTGCGTGGGTCAGGGTGATATCACAGGCTGTTTCGACAAAATGGCGGCCCTCTGAATAGAGTTCACAATAAATGTCATTGGCCTTTATTTGTCGGAGCAACCGAGCCAGTGTGCTCCGCTCCAGGGTGTGATCCCTTAAACACTCTCCCGTGGCCGGGTTAAATATCATAGCGCCCGTATAAAACAAACCACTCGCATTCAGATGTAATTCATCAAACAAAAACTGACAGGCAAACGGCGGGCGACCACTGGCAATCGCCGTTTTAATACCAAGCGCCTGAACTCGCTGCATTTGTTGTTTAACCGACGGGGGATACTGCCCATCTGAGCCGAGAACAGTGCCGTCCACATCAAAAAAGATCAGCCGGATATCCCGACCGTCTGGCAGATAACTTTCAAGTGGCTCAGCCACAATCGTCACAGCTCTTACCCAAAGGCAACATCATATCGCCTTCACTATTTGCTGTGCTCTGCCAAGAGCGCCAACAGGGCATCTTCGTCGATAATCGTGATGCCGAGATCTTGTGCCTTGGTTAATTTAGACCCTGCGGCCGGGCCTGCAATGAGGCCCGAGGTTTTGGCCGAAACACTGCCCGCCACTTTTGCACCCAGGTCTTGCAGTTGGGCTTTTGCCTCGCTGCGAGTAATTTGTGCGAGGTTTCCGGTAATCACCCAGGTTTGCCCTTTTAGCGGCAGTTCTGCGGTGTCAGCGGGCGCCAACTCAGGCCAGTGAATGCCGGCGGCTTGCAGATTATTGACGGCTTCCAGATTGTGGGGCTGCTTGAAAAATTCAGCAATATAATGCGCAACCACCGGGCCGACGTCAGACACCTCCAGCAGGCTTTCTTCAGAGGCGTCGGCAAGTTTTTCCAGGCCGCCAAAATGCAGGGCCAAATTACGTGCCGTTGCCTCACCCACTTCACGAATTCCCAGTGCAAATAGAAAACGGGGCAGCGTGGTTGCCTTGCTATGTTCCAGCGCAGCCATCAGATTCTGGGCAGACTTTTCTCCCATACGGTCCAGCTTTGCGATCGCAGAGGCCTCCAGCGAATAGAGGTCGGCCACGGCTTGAATCAGGTTTTGGTCCACCAAAATTTCAACCAGTTTGTCACCCAGACCATCGACATCCATCGCCTTTCGGGAAACAAAATGTTTGATCGCTTCCTTTCTCTGAGCTCCACAGATCAGCCCACCGGTACAGCGAACAACCACTTCACCCTCGACCGCCTCCAGCGGCGACTCACATTCGGGGCATCGTTCGGGAAATAAGATTTCTTTTGTTTGTGCCGGGCGTTTTTGTTTAACAACCGAGACCACTTTTGGAATTACATCACCTGCGCGATGAACAACCACAAAGTCATTAATTTTTAAATTGAGGCGCTGAATTTCATCCCGGTTGTGCAGCGTTGCATTCGACACCGTCACTCCACCCACAAATACCGGTTCGAG
>CAJWCA010000164.1 GCA_913020395.1 uncultured Cellvibrionales bacterium
TTCTCTGATTCACCCAAATCTTCCATAGAAAACTCAAAAGAATAACTGTACTAGAATTGAAGATCAGAGGTGGGTGACCCCCTTCCGGGACCGTATGCCGCATGGAGCGGCATTCGAGCGGCCATGGATGGCGAAAAGCGGGTCCCGGAAGGGCATCACCCACCTCTGGTCGCCACTATCCTGATCGTGTTAAAGAACTAAGACTCAGGCAATCTCTGGAACATTCCCTGCTTTTTCTTTCAGCCAAACGAGTAAATCGTTAATCACTTCGGATCGGTTAGTTTCGTTAAACATCTCGTGTCGGCCGTCCTCATAGATGCGATGGGTCACTGATTGTTGGCCTTGTTCAGAGAGGCGGGCCGCGAGTTTGTTAATGCCGTCGGTGCTGGCGCTGACGGGGTCGAGGCTGCCGGAGAATAAGTACATGGGTAGATCGTTGGGTAGAGCGCGAAAGGTTTTGGCTTGGCCGAGGTTGGCAAGGCCTGCCAAAAAATCGAGCCAGAGTTGATTGCTGCACATAAAGCCGCAGAGGGGGTCGCTTATGTAGCTGTCTACTTCTTCGGGGGCTCTTGAGAGCCAGTCGAATTCTGTGCGGGCGGGTTTAAACGCTTTGTTAAAGGCGCCGAAGGATAACTTGTCCAACAGAACGCTTTTTCCGCGGTTGCCCTGGCGCCAGCGCTCAAAGGCTGCGATCAGACGGGCTACTTTCATTAGCATGGGTTTGGGTAGGTTGCTGCCGGAGAGGACCAGACCTTTTAGGCTGCTTCCGTGTTCGAGGGCAAAGTGCATGGCAATAAAGGAACCCATGCTGTGGCCCAAGAGGTTTATGTCAGTGTTGGGGCCGAGTTGGGAGCGAATGTGATTGTGCACGGCCAAGATATCGGTCTTGGTTTTATGCCAGCCTTCTGAGTCGGCGTAGTGTCCCTGGTCTTCTTCTTGGGCGATTGAACCGCCGTGGCCTCGGTGATCGTGGGCAAATACTGTGTAACCTTGGGCAACCAAGGCTTCTGCTATGGGTTGGTAGCGTTGGGCATACTCGGCCATTCCGTGACAGATATGGATGACCGGGGCGTTTTGCGCGGGGTTTTTCCAATGCAGGGTGTGGATTTGGTGGGTGTCGTCTGGGGCCAGGCTGTCTATAAAGAGAGTGTCTGCTTGCATAAAGGGCTCTGCTCAGGCTTGTAATTTTGGGTTGTCGCCATTATGTAGAAGAAAATCTTGAACGGAAAGCGCGATTATTGACTGGTCATTCCCCTTTTGAGAGTTGTAAGTGTTTGTTTTTTGAGCAAATAAGGCTAAGTCGTAATTAGTGCTTTCCACAATAGCGAGCGAACAGCTATATTGGCAGGATCGTATGCCGGTGGAGGCAGTATCTTGAAGTTGATCAAAAACATAGAGTGTCAGTCATGTACCTCTGTGTTGTGCAATATTCGACAGGATGTAAAAGCCGCTTGTGTGGATTTCGGTTATCCCGATGCAGACATTAACAATATCGTTTTGGCCATCGACGAAGCCTGCGCCAATGTCATTCGCTACGGCTACAATTATTGCGAAAAGGGCTGGGTAGGTTTAAAGATCTATGAAAACGGCGGTGAGGTGGTGTTTCACATCAGCGATCGCTGTGCGCAGATCTGTGAGGACGACCTGACGGCTAAACCCCGCTGTGATGATCAGCCCGGTGGACTAGGCTTACATATCATCCACGAGGTGATGGACAGTGTTCATTTGGTTGATGGGCCCGTAGAGGGCAATACCCTCGAGTTACGTAAACAATTACCCCCAAAGGAAGCCCAAGGGCAGTAGTATGGACATTATTAAAAGTTCGTTTAAACACTATGAACGTTTGCATTTAAATGGCGAGATAGATTTGCACAACTCCAGTGTGCTGAGAGAGACCCTTTTGTCCATATTGAATGCAGAACAGCATGTACTGGTGGATTTTAGCGAACTACAGTATATCGACAGCTCGGGCATCGCAGCCCTGGTAGAGAGTTTTAACGTTGCCAAAAAGCAATCACTCGAATTTAAGATTCTGGGTGCCTGTGGCAGCCCTTTACAAGTATTGGAACTAACGCGACTGGTATCTGTCTTTCCAATGGTTGACAGTGAAACCTGTCTGTAAAACCCGGTTTGGTCCCACAGGTTGAATTCTGACTCTAACGCGAGTAGTTAATTCTTGAGTACTATCAATAAAACAGACACCCCAGCTAAAACGGTTATCGAAACGGCTGGTATGGACGCCCACTATGGTGAGCGTCAGGTTCTGCACGATATTAATTTGTCGGTAGGCGAAGGCGAGATCATGGTCATCATGGGTGGCTCCGGTTCTGGCAAGAGTACCTTGCTTAAACATTTACTCGGGCTTCAGCGACCGAGTGCGGGCAGCATTGAGCTGCTGGGCCAAGATATTTGCGGTTTGTCTCGCAAACAAATGTTGGCGCTCAGGCGCAATATGGGTGTGGCCTTTCAAGGCGGAGCACTACTGAGCTCGATGACTGTTGGTGACAATGTTAAGTTGCCGCTGCGTGAAAATACCAAACTCGACGAAAACACAATTTCAATTATGGCGCGCCTGAAGTTGGAACTCATGAACCTGGCAGGCTTCGAAGACTTGATGCCCTCTGAGCTTTCCGGCGGCATGTTGAAACGAGCGGGTCTCGCCAGAGCGGTTATCATGGACCCGAAGGTATTGTTTTTTGATGAGCCTTCTGCGGGTCTCGATCCCGTTACGTCCGTAGAACTGGATGAATTGATATTACAGTTGCGGGCTGCATTGAACATGACCATGGTCATTGTTACCCACGAGCTCGAAAGTGCTTTCAAAATCGCTGACCGGATTACTGTGCTGTTTGATGGAAAAATTGCGGCCATCGGCACGGTAGAGGAAATAAAACAATCAAGTGATGAGCGGATCCAGAATTTGATCAAACGTAAACCCAGAGATAAGTCTGTTGATGCGGATGCCTATCTGCAGAGACTCACCGCCGGGGGACGTAAATAATGCCAGAGTCCTCAGCCGTGTCGGATAAAAACACACCCATCGGTATCGCAGTATTGCCTGCGCGCCTCGGCCGTTTTGTGATTGATTGGATTTCGGGCGTTGGCCGGGCCAATGTTTTTCTGGTTATGTGTTTGTCCCGTTTGTTTTTTATGCCTTTTCCTTTCCGGGAGTTTATTAAACAGATCAATTTTGTTGGCGTGCGTACCTTATTGGTGCTCTTGATTGCCGGGTTGTTTACGGGAATGGTGGTGGCCTTGCAATTTTACGATACGCTGGTTCGTTTTGGCTCTGTTGATCTTTTGGGCTCTGCCGTTGCCTTGAGCCTGATACGGGAGTTGGGCCCCGTGATGGCAGCCCTGATGGTGATTGCCAGGGTGGGTTCTGCGACCTGTGCAGAAATTGGCATTATGCGAAACGAGCAGCAGTTTGATGCACTTGAATGCATGGCAATTGATGTCTATCGCTATCTCATGTTGCCCAGGCTGTTGGCTGCAATCATTGCACTGCCCATGCTCACCGCTTTGTTTGATCTGGTTGGCATCGGCGGGGGATATGTCGTTGGTGTATTAATTCACGGGGAAAGTGCCGGAGCCTATGTTAACGGCTTGATAGATACGGTAACCCTGAACGACGTTATGATGGGGGTGATCAAATCCCTGGTCTTTGGCGTCATTATCATGTGGACTGCCCTGTATAAGGGTTTTAACGTTCACCTCAATCAGAAATTGTCAGGTGCGGAAGGGGTCAGCCATGCAACCACTTCTGCGGTAGTGCTCAGTGCCATTGTGATGCTGAGTTTTGATTTCATTATTGGCTCTTTGATGCTCTAGGAGTACGGGAAAACATGCGAAAATTGTATATGGAAATAAGTGTTGGCCTGTTTGTGATGTTGGGCCTGGCCGCACTGTTTTACATGGCGGTCACCATTGGAGGGGCCGGCATGGCCTCTGCCAGTGAGCAAACGCTGGTGGCACGATTTGACAGCAGTTCTGGCTTGAAATCCGGTGCTTTTGTGGAAATTGCAGGCGTGCGCATTGGTAAAGTCACGGACATCAGCTTGGATGATGAGAACTTTGAAGCCGTTGTATTGATGCGCTTGCCTAAAAACATTGAGATCCCCGATGACTCCGTCGCCTCAATTCGCACGGCGGGTATTATCGGCGACCGCTTCATCAAGATTTCTCCCGGTGGTTCTGACCTTGGGCTGGAAGACGGTGAGGAAATTATTGAGACAGAATCAGCGATCAGCATCGAAGAGTTGGTGAGTAAATATATGTTTGAAGGTGGTGGAGAGTAATGATGAGCTTGATTGGCAATTTGAGTCGATGGTGCGCTGTTCTGGCCCTGTTGATCCCTTTGAGTGTTCAGGCCGGTGAACCCACTGATCAGTTGAATACCGTGATTGATGAAATGCTGGCAATTATGGCCCAGGAAGAACTGGATGACGCCGGTAAGCGAAATGCCGTTCTGGCTGTTGTCGACGGCAACGTCGACTTCAACGCAATGGCACAGCGCATCATTGCCAGACGTTGGAAAAAATCCAGCCCTGAAGACAAAGACGAATTTAAGCGTTTATTTCGGGATATTTTAACCAATACGTATTATGTTCTGTTAACTAAATATACCAACGAACGGGTTGAGTATGGCGATGAGCAGATCAAGAAAGAGCGATATGCCACGGTCGAAACAAAGATAGTGTCTGAAGGTAAAAAGATCCCCGTTACCTACCGTATGATTAAACGCGAAGAAGGTTGGAAGATTTACGATTTTGTGGCCGAGGGAATTTCTCTGGTGCGCAATTATGGCAGCTCATATAAGGCGACCTTAAAGAAAGAAGGTTTGGCGGGATTGAATACATCCCTTAAGCTGGAATTGGAAAAAGAGAACTGATACTCGATTGAAACTTTTTGATGATACTTATATAGAAACCATCATCGTCAGCGCCGATCAAAAGCAGGCGCTGGCCGAAATCGTCTCGGCCTATTTTTCCTCGGCACGTGTCTTGCTCGTGCGGCAGATTGATAATTTCAACCCGGCCGTGATTGAAGAAATCGACGTGCAACACGACGGATATCGTCCCTGTTCGGCGGAAGGGCGCTCTGCTGTTAAACAAGCCTCTGTGACGGAATCAATAATCTGCAGTGCCTGCGGACCCGTGTTAGAAACCTTGTTGCACGATAATAGACTTGAACCTATCGCACTTGATTTACAACAACTAAATTCGTTCAGCCGCAGGGAAACCTTCAGTCAGGGCTGGATTTACCCCGTATCGCTTGATGAGTTTGCCCATGTTTGGTGTTTAATTTTAACAACTGATGATACGTCGATTCAGCCTCGTGACGAACACTTTCGTCTGCAGATTGAACTGTTTTGTACCCGGCTGGCGTTGAAGAAACGCACCGACGTGCTGCAGGAGGCACGCACCTGGATCGACAAAGAACTGGGTGAGATGTCTCGGGTTCAACATTTATTGTTACCGGATAATGATTTGAAGATTCCGGGGGTGGAGTTAGCCTTTCGATTCAAGGTGTATCGCTCCTCGGGGGGAGACTACATTGATATCACTTCTCTGGATCGAGATCGGCCGGAAGGGGAGCCACACGCCTTTGGCGCGATCATTGCCGATGTCACCGGGCATGGGCCCAGTGCCACCATTGAGGCGGTGATGTTAGATGCGATACTGCGAACCTATAAACCCGCCGAGCCCGTTGAGGGGCCAGGCTCAGTGCTGAGTTATATCAATCAACATTTCTTCACCCGTCGGGAGCGCGGTCGGTTTGTGACGGCTTTCCTGTTTAACTATTTACCCGAATCGCGCACTTTGCGTTATGCCTGTGCCGGCCACCCTCATGGGTACATTAAGAGGGGGCGTGAGGTGATTCGACTGGATCAGGGGAGTATTCCGGTGGGGATCATGCCGGACTTCGAGTGGGACACCTATCAAATCCCTGTCCAGCAGGGAGATATCCTCTTTATGTATACCGACGTTGTCATCGAAACACGCGACGCCAGGGGTGAAGAGTTTGGCTTCGATCGCCTGGAATCTGTAGTGGCAGATTCGGGCTCGTGCCCTCATCGTGTTGTTGATAATGTAGAGCAGGCTTTGCAACATTACTCCGGGCGTCGGTCGTTTGATGACGATCTGACTTTGTGTTGTATTCAAATTACCCATTAGGGTAAGCAGTATTAATTCTTTTTATTTTTAATTTTTTTCTTTTTTTTAAATTCTTCCCTTGAATTCGTTTTTCCCGCCCCTATATCTTAATTACGCTGGCTCATAATGAGGAGCGTTAACACACTTTAAGCCTGGTCCACTAAGGACAGGCGCCACTTAAATATTGCTCAATTGAGGATATCAATATGCGTAACGTAGATTTTGCCCCCCTGTACCGTTCATCTGTTGGCTTTGATCGTATGGCTAACTTACTAGACAGTATTTCTCGTACCGAGAACAAAGAACCCGCCTATCCCCCTTACAATATCGAGTTGACAGGCGAAGACCAATATAGAATTTCAATGGCCGTTGCCGGTTTTGATCAGAGTGAACTGAATATCGTTGTCGATCAAAACAAATTGACGGTCGCCGGCAAAAAAACGGTGGACAATACACCCCGTGAATACCTGCACCAAGGTATCGCCGCACGCAATTTTGAGAGGCGCTTCCAGCTGGCCGATCACGTAAAAGTTAAAAATGCCAACGTTGCCAATGGTTTGCTGCACATAGACTTGCAGCGAGAAATTCCCGAAGCAATGAAACCCAGAACCATAGAGATTGGATCGGAAACCAGCGGCGTTAAAATTGAAGGTGAACTGGCGTCAGAGAATATTAAGGCTGCCAATCAAAGTGCTGCCTAGAGCGCTTTAGATTATTGTGTAATTGTTACCTCCTTAAATTTTGATTTTGTGTAAGCTCTCCCTTTGGCGTCGACAACTGTCGGCGCTTTTTTGTATCCCTCAAAAAAATGAATCACGCCGTGAACAGTTTGGCGCGCACCGTTGCCCGATATTCACTGGGCGTTGTGGACAGTAATTTTTTGAACAGGCCGGTAAAGTGGCCCATGTCCTGATAGCCAATTTTATAAGCCACCTCACTGATTGTCAGATTGCTGGTTTGCAATAAGTCTTTGGCGGTTTCTATGCGAATTTCCTGTAGATATTGTAGCGGCGACTGGTCGGTTGCCGCCTTAAAGCGCCGGTTAAAAGTTCGCACACTCATATCAAAACGTTCGGCTACCTCGCTGAGTTTTATTGCCCGGCTGTAATTGTCTTGCAACCATATTTGTGCCTGAACAATATCCTCGTCGGGGTGATGGCGAGTGCTGCCTTCGAAGTAGCTGGTGCTTTCATAGGCGCGACGAATCTCATGGGAAAAATTTCGCTCCACAATACTGGCAACGGTATTGCCGTACATGCGTTTGATAAAATGCACGGTTAAGTCGGCCATGGCATTAACACTGGCAGAGCAATAAAGGTTGCCAGTTTGGGTAATAAAATACTGTCGCTTCAGCTGCACCCGTGGGTAGTCTCGTTGAAACTGGTCAAAGTAATGCCAGTGGGTGGTCGCAGGTTTTTCATTTAACAACCCGGCTTCCGCTAAAAAACAACAACCTGTGCCCACCGCATTGATTGTGGTGCCATCTTCATAGGCTTGTTTCAGCCAGTCCAGCAGGGCGGTGTGTTTTTTCACGATAGGGCGTGGGTTCCGCCAGAGCGCAGGTAAATAGATAATCTCGCTTTGGCCACTGTGCTCCAGGGTGGTATCGGGCGTGAGCGGGAATCCGATGCTGGTGCGAATGACATCTGGAGCGGTCGCCACGGTTTGTATCTGCAATGGTTTGGCGCTTCGCCGGTCGATACCCCTGGCGGCACTTTCCGCTGCCCGTAACATTTCAAAGGGCAGGGTGGTGCTGGTGGCAATCATGTCGTCACAAAGAACAAAGGTGATTTTGTACATCGAGCTCACTTAATCGAAACGGGTGCGGGGCAATATTGGCGTAATGCCCTGTGATTATGGCCAAAATAACATGATCAACCACAGTAGACCAGTCAGGCCTTGATCGCACGGCTAAAATTTGGCTGAAACACCTAGAGTTATGACTATAATCGCCCTGCCTGAAGAGCACGCTTGCCCATACACTGCATGCAATTTCGATTATTGGTATTTTTTATGTCTCATTTACCCCTCATTGTTGGTTTTGGTGGCTTCAACGCCGCAGGTCGCAGCTCTTTCCATCACGCATACAAACGTATGGTGATTGATAGCCTGCCCCCAGCAGAATCACAGCAAACCCTGCTAGGCCTCGCCACAATGATGGGGCTCGTAAGATACGAACAAGGGGAATACCTGGGGGAGGATGACAGGGTATACAGTGTTGAACAGGTCATCGAGACCTTCTCAGAGCAAGTGCTGGCGTCCACCCTGATTCGTAAAATTGAATCCAGTCATTTTGATGTAGAAGCCGTTCACTGGCAAAAGAACATGGATAGCTCGCCAATCGAGGGTGAAGGTATCGGGTTTGAGGTGCGCAGCCGACATCTACCGGAACCCCTGCCATCTTCCTGGGAGGTCAGCGATATTGACGGTGACCGGGTTCGAGTGATCATTAGGGACCGGGTTGATTTGAAGGTAGACAGCTACCGGGAGAGCCCCGTGAAGGCGGCAGGGCAGCTGCCTAGCGGCTTTGATCCGGCAGATCATTACAATGCACGTTTTCACCCCCGCGCGCTGCAAATGGCGATTATGGGTGCATCTGACGCTATCCGCTCTATGGGTATTGAATGGAAAACCGTTGTTGATGCGGTCAAACCCGATGAAATCGGTGTGTATGCGAGCAATGCAATGGCGCAGCTCGACGACAACGGCATTGGGGGCATGTTGAAGTCCAGGCTCAAGGGCGGGCGGGTCAGTACAAAACAGTGCCCGCTGGGTTTGAATAGCATGGCCGCTGACTTTGTGAATGCCTATGTCTTGGGCAGCGTTGGGCATACCAGTGCCATCGTGGGGGCCTGTGCCACCTTCCTGTACAACGTCAGGGCGGCCATTGAAGATATAGAATCCGGTAAGCGCAGAGTGGCGGTTGTCGGCAATGCCGAAGCGCCTGTTTTGCCTGAAGTGATCGATGGTTATGCCACCATGGGTGCCCTGGCCAGCGAAGATAACCTCAAGCGATTAGACGACACCGATCAGGTTGATCACCGACGAGCCAGCCGGCCTTTTGGTGAAAACTGTGGGTTCACCATCGCTGAATCCACGCAGTATATTGTGTTGATGGATGATGCGCTGGCCCTGGAGTTGGGGGCAGATGTTCACGGTGCAGTGAGCGATGTATTCATCAACGCAGACGGACACAAAAAATCCATTTCAGCACCGGGCCCTGGCAACTACATCACCATGGCCAAGGCCGTTGCGGCGGCCCGAGCAATAGTCGGGGATGAATCCATACGAGAGCGTTCCTTTATTCAGGCGCACGGATCGAGCACGCCTGCAAATCGGGTAACAGAATCTCGCATTTTTGATGAAGTGGCGAAAGCCTATGACATACAGCAGTGGCCGGTATCTGCGGTTAAAGCTTATGTAGGCCATTCCCTGGCGCCCGCCAGTGGTGAGCAACTGGTTGCATCACTGGGTGTGTTTAAACATGGTTTGATTCCCGGCATCAAGTCAATCGACCGAGTGGCTGAGGATGTATTTGATGAGCGCTTGGATATATCGACTTCTGACATTGATAAAGGCGCAGGCAATGTGGATGTGGCTTTTTTAAATTCCAAAGGGTTTGGCGGCAATAACGCGACGGCGACAGTGCTGTCTCCTCAAGTAGCTGAGCGCATGATGACAAAACGTTATGGTGCTGAAAAAATGG